>NZ_JBQEPA010000007.1:0-262287 GCF_052056495.1 Phyllobacterium sp. 22229 | reverse complement strand
GTCGAGTAATGCCATGCGCCCCGTTCCAGATCGCCGTTTTGTCTGCACCAACCGCAGGCCCAGGGCGGCGGCTTTCTGCAGGGCGCCTTGACCACGGCAGCCGGCGTGGCCGGTGGCGCGCTCATGTTTGAAGGCATCAAGAATATGATGGGCGGCAATTCGCTGTTTGGCGGCTCGGGCGGCGCCACCGGCAATACGCCGCAAGCCGGTGAGACGGTCATCAACAATTACTACAACGATGACAAAGGCACCGGTACGCAGAACGACTATGCCGAAATGGATCGTCTTGATGACGCCTATGATGATGCACAGGACAGCGATACTGATGACGACAATGTAGCGTGATACTCCGGGCGATAAACGGGACAGCGCCCTGTTTATCGCCCGTCCTTCACTGCAGATCCGTCAGGCGTATGAGATCCAGAGGATCACCACGCCGAGCAGAATCCGGTAGCAGATGAAGGGCAGCGTTGAAAAACGCTCCAGAATACGCATCAGTCCCCACAGCGCGGCAAAGGATGACAGCGATCCGACGACAAGTCCGACGAGCAGGATCATCCAGCCTTCAAAGGGAAGATGTGCGCGGGCGAGGACAACAAGCTCATGCAGGCCCGCCAGCGCGATTGCCGGAATGCCGAGCAGAAAGGAAAAGCGCGCAGCGTCCTGCCGCGTGAAATCGCGAAACAGGGCCGCTGTCAGGGTTGAGCCGGAGCGTGAAACGCCGGGGATCAGGGCGCCGACCTGGGCAACGCCGACGATGAGCGCATCGCGCAGCCGCATGCTCTCCGCTGGGCGTTTATGCTGGCACACCCATTCGGCAACGGCGAGCAGAACACCCATGACGAGACAGGAAAAGCCGATGACCGGCAAGGTCCGCAAGGGACTGTCGCAGGCGTTGAGAACCGGCGCCAGAAGCAGGCCAGCAATGACGATCGGCACAGTGCCGAGCACGATGCCGATGGCCATGCGCAGCTGGGGCGACATCCAGTCGCCTGTCCTGATCGCACTGAGCGATCCGCCGGTTATGGTATAAATATCGCGCCGGAAATAGCAGATCACCGCCGTCAAGGCGGCCAACTGCATTGCCGCTGAAAAAGCTGATCCCGGATCCTGCCAGCCGAGAAGTGCCGGAACCAGCCGCATATGCGCGGTTGATGATATCGGCAGCAATTCCGTAATGCCCTGCACCACGCCCAGCACGGCGACCTTGGCGGTACCCAAGGCCACAAAGCCGGTGTCTACCCCTTGCGTGCATACGCCACTCATAAAGCGTTTCCCTCAATCTGGCTGATGGATGTCGATCGATTGCTTCGACCGTGGCGCAGGCTACAGGCAAATGTGTTCCGAGTGTAGACGCCATGCGCGTCTGGAGCTGCTGAAACAACAGAAAACAGCGGCGCGAAATGTCACGGTTGTCCGGCAATGTCCGCCACGCAATTGACGCGGCTGCGACTTTAATAAGCCGCATCTCGCGATGCAGTATATAGCATCATGATTGTGTGAAGTTTAAAGCGCACCATCGACCGTTGGCAGGATCACAGTGGCAGAGTTTTCGGAAGTCTTGAGCTCAATGATTATCGGCGTGCTGGCGCTTGCCGTCGGCATGGCCGTTCTGTGGGCATCATGCCGGTATCAATGGCGGACCGAGCGGACGGCCGGTCTGGCTTTGCTGGGGCTTCTGCTGCTTTTTGGGGTTGCATCCCTGTTTGGCATCGAAGCGCCGAGCGCTATTTTGCTCGGCGTCGTGGCATCCGGCTTCATCGCCATACTGATCTTGAAACGCGCCAAGGGCGGTTCGCCGCGAAACCGGCCCCAACTCCCATAAATGCCGATCGTCCACGACTCAACCCTTACTGAGGGTTTTCCAGGCTGAAAAGCTCGGCCTGCTCGTCATAGGCAAACAGCTCGGCATAGCGCGCCCAGGACACCACCGTCTTCAACGTCTCATCCGCATAGTCTTCGCTCATGAAATCTTCCAGTTCGTTGCGGAAACGGGCTGCTGGAGCCGTATGCGTCGGCCGCTCGTCAAGCACGCGCCTGATAAGGCCGATGAGCGGAACATAGGTGACGAGGTGTTCGGCGAAAACCTTCTTGCGCGCATCGGTATCGAGATGGGCAAAGCGCATGCCGGCGTCGGTCAGGACGAGGTCGCCCTCGTTCAGATGGGCAAAGCGCAGGAGCTGCAGGGCTTCGCCGAGATGAAACAGCTCGTCGGCCTCCATCTGCAGCGTGCCGGCAAGCACGGGCAGGTCGGCGCGCCCATTATATGGTTCGCCCGCCAGAGACTCGATCAGGCCGGCCAGGACATTGGTTGAAACCGGGTTCAAGATCATGCCCATTCCCGTGCCCGGAATGCCTTCTACGGATGGCAGCCGCGGCTCGGTGCGCTGGGTCATGCGGGCATAGATATTGTCGACCAGTTGCCGGAAGACCGGATCGAGGCGATTGCGCGGATGCGGAAGATCGACCCTGAGTTCCTGCGCGACCCGTCCGGGGTTGGACGAGAAAATCAGGATACGGTCGCACATCAGCACCGCTTCTTCGATGTTGTGGGTCACGATCAGCACCGATTTGATCGGCAGGCGCCCTTCGATCCACAGGTCGATCATGTCGGTGCGCAGGGTCTCGGCGGTCAGGACATCAAGGGCCGAGAAGGGTTCGTCCATCAGCAGGAGGTCGGGATGAACCACCAGCGCCCGGGCAAAACCGACACGCTGGCGCATGCCGCCGGACAGTTCCTTGGGGTAGGCGTTCTCGAACCCGTCCAGACCGATGAGATCGATGGCCGCAAGCGCCCGCTTGCGCCGCTCCGACCGGTCGACATCCTGCGCTTCAAGACCAAGTTCCACGTTCTGGAGGACTGTCAGCCAGGGAAAAAGCGCAAAGGACTGAAACACCATAGAAATGCCGAGGGGCGGCCCCTGGATGACGGAACCACGGCACTTTGCTTCCCCCGAAGACGGTGCGATGAGACCGGCGATGATCCGCAGCAGCGTCGACTTTCCCGAGCCGGAGCGTCCAAGCAGCCCGACGATCTCGCCTTCCCTGATGCTCAGATCGACATCATCGAGCACCATGACATCGTTGCCGCTGCCCTTCTTGAAGGACCGGGAAACATTGCGGATGTCAACGAGCAGGTTTCTGTCAGCTTGATCAAGCATTGAACATTCCTTTGATCCGATAATCCGGCACTAACCGAGACGAAGGCGCCGCTCGCCAAAGGCGTAGAGCGGGCGCCAGAACAGGCGATTGAACAGCGTTACAAAGATGCACATGACGGTGATGCCAAGCACGACACGCGGGAAATCTCCGGCCGTGGTGGCATTGGCGATGTATGATCCAAGCCCCGGTGTCGTCAGCTGCGTATCACCCCAGCTGGCCACTTCGGCAACGATACTGGCGTTCCATGCGCCGCCGGATGCCGTGATCGCGCCGGTGATGTAATAGGGGAAAATGCCGGGGAGAATGACCTTGAACCACCAGCGCCAGCCACGGAGATGAAAGCTGTTCGCGGCTTCCTTGAGATCGCTGGGAAAGGCACTGGCCCCGGCAATGACATTGAAAAGAATGTACCACTGCGTGCCAAGGATCATCAGCGGGCTGAGCCAGATATTGGCGTTAAGTCCGAAATGCACGATCAGCACGACAAAGGCGGGGAATGCGATGTTTGCTGGAAAAGCGGCCAGAAACTGGGCTAGCGGCTGGACTTTCTGCGCGAGTTTCGGCCGCAATCCGATCCATACACCGACAGGCACCCAGACAAGGGTCGCAAGTATCATCAGAACGGTCACCCGCAACAGGGTGATGAACCCGTTGCCGACGGCGGTCCCGACGTCGGACCAGGATATGTTGGCCTTGAGATAGATGATGCTGATATAGGCGGCATAGCCTGCGGCCAGAACGATGAAGGCGAGCCAGAGCCGGTCGAGAAGGCGCGACGTCGCGGGTTTTGCACCACCCGAGCCGAATGTCGGCAGCGCCGGCAAGCGCAGGTTCCAGACCAGACGGGAAAGAAAGGCGAGCGGGGCGGCGAGCAGGCGTGTGATCCGGGCCCGGCGAAAGAGGTCGAGCATCCAGGAACTCGGAACGGTCTCCGACGAAGTTGTTTCAAAGCGGAACTTGTCGGCCCAGGCGACGAGCGGCCGGAACAGGAACTGATCGTAGAGCAGGATGACGGCGAGCATCGCCATCGTGGCATAGAGGATTGCCATGATGTTCTGCTCTTTGATGGCAAGGGCGACGTAGGAGCCCACACCCGGCAAGGTCACGGTGGTGTCGCCGACGGTGATCGCCTCCGAGGCCACGACGAAGAACCAGCCTCCCGACATTGACATCATGGTGTTCCAGACAAGACCGGGCATCGCAAACGGGACGTCCAGCCGCCAGAAGCGTTGCCAGCCCGTCAGGTGGAAGCTCTGCGTTGCCTCCTCAAGGTCTTTCGGCTCGTTGCGCATGGATTGGTACATGCTGAACGTCATGTTCCAGGCCTGGCTGGTAAAGATGGCAAACACGGACGCCAGTTCAGCGCCGAGAACACTGCCGGGAAACAGGTTGAGGAAGAAGGTAACCGTGAAGGTCAGGAAGCCGAGGATCGGCACGGACTGGAGAATATCGAGAATGGGAACCAGCACCATCTCGGCACGCCGGCTCTTGGCTGCGGCTGCGGCATAGATGAACGTGAAGACAAGCGACAGGGCGATGGCCAGAAGCATGCGCAGCATGGTGCGAAGCGCGTAAACCGGCAGGTTGGATGGATCGAGGGAGAGCGGGGCAGCCTCAAGTGTCGACAGCGGAACCGTGGTCACGCGGGCGCCGTAGGCGATCAGCACGATGGCGCCGATTACCAGCAGCAAAGCCATCAGGTCCCACATGCTTAGCCACATCGAGCGCCCGATGGCAGGCGGTGTATACTTTTGAAACGCCATGAGCCAGGCCCTTAATGGCTTGAATGCAATGAATAAAGAACGCTATTCGCGGTAATCTGCCATCGTTGCCGAAGCATTTGCAAGGGACTTAAGAAGGACGATCATGACAGTGTCATGACGGAAAATGGGCAGCGGAAAAAATTGCGCGGATCGCCGGATTGGCTGCCGCTGTTTCAACCATGGCGGCGCAGTTGCCAGCGCACAATCCCCATGCCAATCCGGTTGAGTTTTCCGATGACCCGCCACAGGGATCGGGCATGCCGCTTTGTCAGGCGGCCGGTGGCCAGCCGGGGCAGCGCGAACCAGACGAGGCGCAGGGAACACCAGTTCAACAGGGCAACCAGATGCGCGCAGGCCCTGACCTCCATGGAGCGCAGGCACGCCTGCAGCCACAGCTGGAGGTGAAAACCGGACCGGATGTGCGGGGTACGGATTTGGCGGTGCTGCCGGTGCGCTTTCTGGATGCGCGCAAGCGCCTGCGCCGTGTTCTGGCGCAATTGGCGGCGCTTTGCCAGGATATGGTCCAGTTCACTGCTGCTGTTCTGCATTGCGCACCGCCCTGCCACCGGAATTTGCGCGCCGCTCGTCGTTTGAGGGCGTCAACACCACGGCTGCTGTTTGACAATCGGCTGCCAATCTGCATCCTCCAGTGGCTATAGGAGCAAGCGAAATATGTTGCACTCAGGCCAAAAAGCCATGCGAACGGCTCTTGTGTAATTTACCGGAAGCGGCAGTGTATCATTCTGGATCGCGGCCTGCGTCGGTCATATTCTGGTCGTGTTAATCCTGCCTTGGTTGGCATATAATGATCCTGTTGCTCTTTTTTGGGCAAGCAGATTTTCTGGAAGGAATGCAAATGGTACGCAGGTTAACGCTTCTCATGGCCGGAGCCCTGATGGGGGCGACGGCAATGGTGGCTGTGCAGGGCGGGCTGCATATAACCGCCGCGCAAGCTGCGGGCAGTGACACATACAAGCAGTTGTCGCTTTTCGGTGAAGTGTTCGAGCGCGTGCGCAACCAGTATGTCACGCCGCCGGATGACCAGAAGCTGATCGAAAGCGCCATCAATGGCATGCTGACATCGCTCGATCCGCATTCGTCCTACATGAATGCCGACCAGGCGAAGGAAATGTCGGTGCAAACCAAGGGCGAGTTTGGCGGCCTTGGCATTGAAGTCACCATGGAAAACCAGCTGTTGAAGGTAATCACGCCAACGGAAGACGGGCCCGCGTTCAAGGCGGGTGTTCTGGCTGGCGACTACATCTCGCAGATCGACGGGACCGAGGTTCGCGGCCTGACACTGAACGATGCCGTCGACAAGATGCGCGGCGATGTCAACACTCCCATCGAGCTGACCCTGATCCGCCAGGGTGCCGACAAGCCGATCAAGCTGACCATCGTGCGCGATGTCGTCAAGGTAAAGGCCGTCAAATACCGCGTCGAGAACGATGTCGGCTATGTCAGGGTCATTTCCTTCACCGAACAGACCTTCGAAGACCTGCAGAAGGCGATCAAGGACATTCAGAGCAAGGTTCCCGCCGACAAGCTCAAGGGCTTTGTGCTCGATCTGCGCCTCAATCCCGGCGGCCTGCTGGACCAGGCGGTTGCCGTCTCCGACGCCTTCCTCGACAAGGGCGAGATCGTCTCCACCCGTGCCCGCGACCCGCAGGACATCACCCGCTTCGATGCCCGTCCGGGCGATCTGATCAATGGCAAGCCGATGATCGTCCTGATCAATGGCGGTTCCGCCAGTGCGGCTGAAATCGTTGCGGGTGCGCTGCAGGATCAACGCCGGGCGACGGTGCTGGGCACGCGGTCCTTCGGCAAGGGCTCGGTGCAGACGATCATTCCGCTGGGTGAGAACGGCGCGCTGCGGCTGACGACGGCGCTGTATTACACCCCGGCGGGCAAGTCGATCCAGGGCAAGGGCATCGTGCCGGATATCGCGGTCGAACAGCCGCTGCCGGACGATCTGAAGGGCCGGGCCGAACCGATGAGCGAATCCAGCCTGAAGGGCCATATCAAGGGCGTTCAGGAGGATGCGGAAGGATCGGGCTCGATCGCCTATGTCCCGCCGGATCCGAAGGACGACCTGCAGCTGATCGAAGCCCTGAAACTGCTGCGCGGCGAACAGGCCAATGCGGCATTCCCGGCAGATCCGACAAAAGGTTTCTCGAAATAACCGGAAGGCCGGAGACCACCATGAGAGGGACGGGCCTGTCTGGTCTGTCCCTTTCTGTTGCCACCATTTTGCAACCACCACGATTTCTCGTTTTTGTCAGGTACAATGGACCTTTCCAACATTATCGAAGCGACGATTTCCTTCACGCGGGAACATGAAAAATGGGCGCCAGTCATCGTCTTTGCGCTCGGCTTGGTTGAATCCCTGGCCCTGCTCTCCCTGCTTGTTCCCTCCACGATTATCCTTCTGGGCATCGGCGGCCTCTTCGGAGCGAGCGGGCTTCCCTTCTGGCCGCTGCTTGTTTCCGGCGGCATCGGCGCATGCGTGGGCTATACGCTTTCCTTTTGGGTGGGGCGGTACTTTCACGAGCCCATATTGAGAAACTGGCCATTTTCCCGCTATCCGGCCATGGTCGAGCGGTCGGAGCGGTTTTTCGAGCGATACGGCGTCTTCAGCGTTTTTCTCGGCCATTTCTTTGGTCCGGTCCGGGCCGTCATTCCGGTTGTCGCCGGGGTGGCTGGAATGAGCGAATTCAGGTTCCAGCTCGCCAATATTCCGTCGGGTTTCCTCTGGGCGTTTCTCGTCATCGCTCCGGGCTATTTCTCCACCCAGTCCGACCAGATGAAACCATTCTGGGACTCAGTCAAAAGCCTGGCCGGAAGCTGAGTCTACGGAGACACTGGCGCTGGCCGGCTTTCATATCAAGGCGAGGTCGCGCGGCTGCACGGCGGCAAAGACGCGGTTGAGCCCGGTCTGGTCCAAGCCATACATGCGCTGGAACAGTCCGCCGAGCAGGGAGCGGTAATCGGTCAGAACGGGATAGTCGCGATTCTGGAAAAGATGGGCCTGATCGACCGCGATCTGTTCACCGGCGATGCGGCCGCCCTTGATACCGCCGCCCAGAACCCAGTAGACACTGCCATGGCCGTGATCCGTGCCGCGATTGCCGTTCTCGCGGAACGTGCGGCCGAATTCGGACAGGACCACCACGACCGTGTCCTGCCATTGCGGGCCGATCTCTTCGGCGAACCCGGCAATTCCCCGGCCAAGCTCGCTCAGCCTGTCGGCAAGATAGCCGTTCGCAGCGCCCTGGTTCACATGGGTGTCCCAGCCGCCGACATCGACGAAACCCAGGTTGAACTGCTCGCGCATAAGGCGGCCAATCCGGCGTGCAGACAGCTCGAACCCTTTTGGGGAAACGGCGCCGCGGCTGGCTTCCATCATGTGATCGGTGATCGCATGGTAGACATCGTCGCGGACGCGAAAGCCTTCCCGCACCGACCCGGCCAATGACTGTCCGTCATACATGGCGCTGATGAGACTCGCCTGGCGGGTGTCGATGCCTGGCTTGCCCACGCTGTTGATGGCGATGTTGGGGACCGGCTCGCCGCCCTGGAAGGTGAGGGGCATCTGATCGGTGAAGGAGATCGGCCGCACGCGCGTGAGGGCGCCGGCGAGGCGCGCCATGAAGCCGGACCGGTAATCCCGTGTGCCGTTGACGTCCTGTCCAAGCTCGATGGTGTCCTGGGTTTCAAAGTGGCTGCGTGTGAGGTCGTCGGTACCGGCGAATGGAATGAAGGCTGCCTGCCCCTTCTGATAGAAGGGCAGAATCGTGTCCTTCAGGGCCGGATGCAGGCCCCAATTGACGTCGAGGGAGAGCGCCGAGGCGGCATTGGCCGCGTCGGGACGGGCGATGGCAAGGTTTGGCCGCGACGCATAGTAGAAATCGCTGCTGACTGGAATCACCACATTGGCGGCGTCATAGGCGCCGCGCAGGAACACCACGAGCAGGCGTGCGTCCGTTTTGGGCGCCGCCCAGACACGCCCGGCAACCGTCATGGAGGTCAGGGCTGCCAGTCCACCAATGAGATCACGGCGATTGATATGCATGATCGTCTTCTCCTCGGGTTACCATTACTGCATGAATTCGGGTGAGGACAGGAACAGGGTGTTCCAGTCCTGCGGTGAAATCGCCTTGTCCAAGGCGATCTGTGTCGGCGTTGAAAGCTTCAGATGCAGGCTGGAGAAATACAGCCCGTTTTCGATGAGCGGAAACGCCGGTTGGTCCACTGCGTCGGGTGTTGCCGCCTTGAAAAGCCCGGCTGAATTGGACCCGATCTGGCGGGCGATCTCAAAGCGCGTCATCATTGCCCCCGATCCGTTCCACGTCGTCGACATCATGGAATAACCGTCGGGGGTCTGGTGGTTATAGAGGCCCTCCGCGAGGCGGTTCAGCCAGTTCTGCACCGGGGCGCTGTTGACGATGACTTTCGTGTCATAGGCAAGACGGATGGCGGAAAGGACATAGCGGACCGGATCCTTGAAATGCCCGCCAAGCGAAGCCGTAAATTCGGGGGAATGGAACAGTGTGTCGAGGACGCTGGCGATATTGCCATCCGTCCGCATGAAGGTCTGCGCCATCCGGTCAACCAGGGCTGGGGGCGGGACATCGGCGACAAAATAGGTGGCGAGCTGCCGGGACACATGCTGGGCCGTTGCCGGCTGTTTGCACAGTATATCGAGTGCCTCTTCAACTTCGGCAAAACCGCGCCCTTTGATCGTTCGCCCCAGGAACACCTTGTCGCCGAAATCATGGCGTGCCGGATTGAATTCAAACAAGCCGTCACGCACGAGCAGCGGCTGCTGGTCCGGTTTCAGCTTGGGATTGTCCGGTTTGAGATCGATCCCGACGCCGGTGAGGATACGTGCCAGTTCCTCGACATCCTTCTGCGTATAGCCGGAGCCGACACCCATCGTGTGCAGCTCCATGATCTCCCGGGCGTAGTTCTCGTTGATATGGCCGACGGCGTTGTCGGCATTGTCGAGGTAGCGGATCATGGCGGGGTGACGTAGCGTCGCCTCCAGGAGGTCGTGAAACCGGCCGAGCGCGTGCGCACGGATGGCCTTGTTCTCGTAATCGCCGACGAGGATGCGCAGATTGGCCTTGTACTGGTGCACGTTGAAATGATTGAACCAGAACCACGTCATCCGCTCGCGCAGCTGATCGGGCGAATAGAGCGCCCGCAACAGGCTGGCGGTTGCGGCCTGCCGGGCCATGTCGCTCATGCCATCCTGAAAAGCCTTTTGCGCAATGGCTTTCTGGTCGGGATCGGCCGTCTGGCTGGCGGCGCGCGCCTGTGCGTCGAAGTCCGTGGCAAGGTCAAAGGCGGATTTCTGGCTGACCGGCAAGGCATCGATCTGTGTCCGGACCGCCGCCGGCAGTATGTCCGACGCGGGATGGAGTTGCGTTTGCAGCCATTTTTCCCGGCCAAGTGTGTGATAGGCCGCCATGGCCGATGGAGTGACGCCCCATGTGACCGCGTCAACCAGCGCAAGATCGCGCACGATCTGCGCCGCAGGGTTGTCGGCGGCCGGCGCTGCCGCCGCATGGAGCGGGCTGAGCAGGACCAGCCCACAGATTGAAAAACGTGCTATTCGACCTCTGCGCATGCTCTCACTCCGCCGAATAAAGGGTGGTGCATCGCAACGGCGTTTCCCGTTGCAGATGCCGATTCTCACTTGGGGCAGGCGGGCTGATCCCGGCCGCCGCACTCTTTCTTCATGCCGGGTTTTTGCGGCGCATGCGGCTGGAGCCTTGCGGCCGCCGGCCGTGCCTGGACCTGGCGGCGCGGCTGCATTTGCATTTGCGCATGCGCTTGCGGCATGGCACCGGACGGTCTGCTCACCGGCGCATTGACCCGTGCCTGGTTCTGTTGCCGCACCCGTTGAACCGGCGGATGGAGAGCCGCCTGATCGTGCGGGCGCGGACTGGCATTCAGTTTTGCAGCCACTGGCGGAATCCGGCGTGGTTGAACGTTTGGCGCGGCCTTGTGGCTGGCCTGTACCGTGACATTGGGCTGGGTGGCAGCGCGCAGGGCATTTTTCCTCGCTTTGCCCGAGCCGGTGGAGACTGCCGTTTTGCCGGGCGCAAGCGGTGCGGCACTGCCTGGGGTCGCCTGGGCCGGGAGTGCGTGCCCCGGCAAAGGCGGCTTGACCGCCGCGGTGCTGGCTTTCCCGGGTGCTTTGGTTCCAGCCTGCGGGGCCGGTGTCTGCGCCGGCGCCGGGTTTTGCAGTGCGGGTTTGCCATTGATGAGAGGCAGGCGGCTGCCATTGGTGCCGGGGAGCGAATGGCTGTCCTGCGGTTTGACCGCTGCGGGTACCGGGCCCGGCGCGGCGGGTTTGGCGGGCGCAACGGGATTTTGCTTTGGCATGACTGCCGCCTTCTTCTGCACCGATGGCGGCAGGGCAACGTGCAGGGCAGCGGCCGCTGCTCCGGCCACAACGGCGGCGCCTGCCACTTTCGCGCCGGTGCTCAGACCGGGGCTGGGGGCGGCCGCAGGCTCCTGCACGATTGTCGTGGTGTTGTTGATCACCGTGTTATGAATATTGTTGAAGATCACATTGTTCTCGGGCGGGGCAATGTCACGCGCCGGGCGCACCCACTCGGCCACGGGCACGAAGGCAGGCACCGGCAGGACGTAGAGATCGACGGGTGCGGGCGGTGGCGCCAGCACGACGAAATCCGGCGGGGGCGGCGGCAGAAAAATCACCGGCGGCGGTGGTGGCGGCGCAAAGTCGAACTCGGGATCATCGAAATAGAGGACCGGCCGGTCGACATAGATGATTTCCGTTTCGGGCGGCGGCGGCACGTCGTAGGCAATCACCGTGAAGGATGCGGGCGGCTCCAGCGCGGCTTCAAAATGGTCAAGCCTCCGGCGGGCATCCCAGCCATGCGGACCATGCGGATAGCGGCGCAGATATGACCAATAGGCCTCCGGTGTATCAGAGACCCAGGTTTGCCGCCACGTGATCGCCTCGCGCCGGGCAGCGACAATGGCCCGTACGCGTTTGGCCATGGGGTCATTGGGATAAGCGGCGAGAAAATCTTCATACCCGCGCAGCGTATCGCGATCGAGCGCGGCGAGATAGGCATCGCGGGCATCGAAATCGCGGATGGCCTTGGCGCGCATGGCGCTGCCTTGCAGCGCGGAGACCTGTTGTGCCGGCGCATCGGGGCCTTTGTCGAAGAAAAGGAAAGGCGTGCGGAATTTCGAGGCATTCCAGGGCAGTTCCCCGCCCTTGGTCGCATCGCTCACCCGCAGGCGCGTGCGATCGAAGATGTCATCAAGCGCCAGCCCGCCGACACGCATCATCTCGGCAAGGGCGTGCGCATAGGCACCGTAAGGTCCGGCCTCCGGCGGCGCGACGGTGCCGGGCGCTGCGTTGAAGCCGATCAGGACATTGGGGTCGGGATCGACGATGGACAATCCGCCTGCCAGCGGTTGATCCGATCGGACGAACGGATTGGTTCGGGCTGCGTCCAGCACCAGAATGGTGCCCTTGTTCTGCAATGCGGCAAGCGATTTGGTGAAGTCGGAGACCCGTATGGCTTCAACGGGAACGTCGGTCGCACGGGTCATTTTCGCATCGATCCCGGCGAAATAGTTTTCGCCCTCATACTGCAGTCCGTAACCGGAGAGATAGACGAAGACGACGGCGTCGGGTCCGGCGGCCGTTGCCTTGTCGAGAAAATCCCGGAATGTATGGCGCAATGAATCCTGATCGAGATCCCTCGCTCCAACGACATCAAACCCGGCGGCCTGCAATGTTTGTGCAATCAGGCCGGCATCGTTGGCCGGTGTCGGCAGCGGAGCGGTCTGATAGGCCGAATTGCCGATGACGAGAGCTATTCTTTTCTCCAGCGGCGCCTGGGCCCGGGCCAGGCCGGGAATGGAAAGGGAGCCGAGCACCAGAAGCACGGCAAGACAAGTCCGGATCATTCGCATCTTGATCACCTCATTGCAAAGCACAGATGTGCAGCAGGACTAGGGTGTGCTTTGAAGGCGGCACGCAAAAATCGTGCTCCTCGATTCCGGCAAAATCGTGGGATCGGCGCTTTAAATCCGTTTTGATGAAAGCTTTCGAAATTGCTGAATATAATCAACGTGGCATGGTTGTTGGGACGCCATCCACCTGGGATTGCCGCAGGGGAATACACAATAAAACACCGGTCTGTTGCCAGACCGGTGCCTTCGATCGTTGAAAAAGATCTTGGTCATTGAAAAAGAGTGCATGTGAAGACTAAAGCCCTCACAACACACTTTAGTCATTTAAATCGATTTGGAAATTGGTAGTTCCACCTAGAGACCGAAGTTATCGATGGGATCGCGGCTTGGTGATTGCTGTTCCGATCGCCTGTTACACATGGACTTGGCTGGCAGAGACTCATAAAGTCGGTTGCAGAGCCATTCAGATGGGGAGCAGTGTTGGCTATCGACCGCGTTGCACGCAAACTGGTTGCCATTCTGGCAATCGATATGGTCAGTTATTCGCGCCATATGGAAACCGACGAGGCTGCCACGATAGCGCGCATGCGTGTTCATCGTCAGCAGCTCATCGATCCGGTTCTGCGGGAACACAATGGACGCATCGTCAAGACGACGGGCGACGGGCTGCTTGTCGAATTCGCCAGCGTGGTCGACGCAGTCGAAAGCGCGGTTCTGATCCAGCGCGGCGTGGCAGACGCTGAAGCGGATATGCCGCGCGAACATCGCATTCAATATCGTGCAGGCATCAACATAGGCGATATCGTCATTGATGGTGATGATATCTTTGGCGACGGCGTCAATATCGCCGCAAGGATGGAAGCCTTGGCTGAACCGGGTGGAATCTCGATCACCGCGAATGTGTTTGAACAGGTCGCCGGCAAGGTGGCCTTTACCTTTGAAGATCTTGGCGAACGGCAGGTCAAGAACATCAGGAAGCGTATACGCGTCTATCGGGTTGTGCTGGAGATCATGGCGGGTGCCAGACGCCCCCGATCCGATGCGCCATCGGCCGGGGATGTCGCCAAGCCGGCCATCGCCGTCCTGCCGTTCCAGGATATGAGCGCCGGCAAGGACCAGGAGTATTTTGCCGACGGTATTGCCGAAGACATTATTACAGGCCTGGCACGCAACCAGGCATTCTTCGTCATCGCCCGCAATTCATCCTTCACATATAGGGGCGGTGCCGTTGACATAAAGCAGGTCGCGGGAGAACTCGGCGTGCGCTATGTGCTGGAAGGCAGCGTGCGGCGCAGCGGTCCCCGGGTGCGGATCACCGCGCAGCTGATTGATGCGGCGACAGGCAATCATATCTGGGCCGAGCAGTTCGACAGGCAGATGGACGATATTTTCGCCGTCCAGGACGACATCACGGCCAGCATCGTTGGCGTGGTGACGCCCGAACTCATCGGCGCCGAGATGAAGCGGGCGCGCCGCAAAGATCCCGCCAACCTCAGCGCATGGGACTATGTGATGCGTGCCAACTGGCATGCCTGGCGCTGGACAAGGGAAGACAGTGCCGCGGCCAAGGATTTCGCCCTGAAGGCGATAGCCCTTGATCCGAATCTGGCACGGGCACGGGTGGTGCATGCCATGTGCGATATCATCGATGTGCTGTACGCCTGGAGCCCCAATCCGCCGCAGGCCATGAACGAGGCCCACGAAATGGCGCGCGTCGCGGTTGAACTGGATGGGCGGGATGCCGAGGCGCATACGATCCTCGGTTCGGTCGCCCTGTTCATGCGGCGGTTCGACGATGCGCGCAGATGCCTGGAAACGGCCATCGATATCAATCCCAATCTGGCGTTCGCGCGCATGTGGGGCGGCGGATATTATGCGCTCGCGGGGGAAAGCGGCAATGCGCGTGAAACGCTGAAGATGGCCATACGGCTCAGCCCGCGCGATCCGGCCAATTACTGGACGTTCGCATTTTTCGGCATGGCCGAGTTTGCCGACGGGCATTATGATGCTGCGGCGGAATGGGCGCGCAAGGCGCTGCATCTCAATCCCAATTTTCCGACCGGTCATAGGGTTCTTCTGGCGGCACTCGGCGAGATGGACAATGCAGACGCGACGCGTGCCGCGCTTGACCGCCTTCTTCATGTCGCCCCGGGGACCAGCATTGCCACGACACGTGCCGGTGTTCCCTGGCGCAACCCCGAGCATTTGCAGCGCTATCTCGATGCGCTGCGCAAGGCAGGGCTGCCGGAATGATGCGGCAGCCCCTGCATCGCCGGAACCGCGGCTTGCCGTCAGGACGATAGCGCCTCCTGCATCTCGGTTTGTGTCGGCGGCTTGCGGCCGGCCTCGCGTGAAACGGGGATCAGCCAGGTCGTGGCAAAGGTGAGGATGGCGACGGTAAACACGCCCCAGAAACTCCAGTGCAAGGCGGAGTGAAACACGAGGCGGATGCCGGGGTTGGTCGCCAGGCTGGACAAGCCCGATGGCTGGTTGATCACCTCATGCAGTTTGCTGGCAAGATCGCCGCTGCCAAAATGTGCAATCCCGATGTTGAGTATGGCGCCGAGGGTCGTTGCACCGAGGGTGTTGCCGAGGCTGCGCGAGAAGATGATCGAGGCCGTGGCACTGCCGCGCATCGACCATTCGACACTTTCCTGGACCAGGACGACGCTGGTGACACTGATCAGCCCCATGCCGAAACCCATGAGGAAGGAACCGATGCCGGCCGAGACCGGACTGCTTTCGGGCGTGAGGAAGAGCAGAAAGGATGCACCGATTGGAAACATCAGGCTGCCAGCGCGCAGGGTCCTGCGGATTCCAAACGCGCGAAACAGCCGGATGGACAACATCACGGCAAGCGGCCAGCCGACGATCAGCATGGTCAGCGTGAAACCGGCAACGAGCGGCGAGCGTCCCAGTACGCCCTGCACGTAGATCGGCAGGACGGTGGTCAACCCGATCAGCGCCATGCCGGCAAGGAGCGTTGCTATGTTGCTGGTGGCGACAAGGCGGCGGCTCCACAGGGCAAGCGAAATGATGGGCTCCGGCGCCCGGCGCTCCTGCAGGAAGAACAGGATGGCAGTCACGATGAACACGGCGGCCAGCGCAGCGAGGATCGACAGATCGGCATCCGTTTCCGTCAGGATGACCATCAGCGAGACGATCGCGATCGAAAACAGGATGGTGCCGAGATAATCGATGCGGGCTTTGCGCGGCTCGATTTTTTCATGCAGGAACAGCGTGAAGCCGATGATCGTTAGCAGGCCGATCGGCAGGTTGATCCAGAAGATCCACGCCCAGGAAAAATGATCGACGATCAGGCCGCCGGCGAGCGGGCCGGTCACGGCGGAAATCGCCCAGACGCTGGCCAGAATGCCCTGCACCTTGGCGCGTTCCTCAAGCCTGTAGAGATCGCCGACAATGGTCATTGTCACGGGCTGGATGGCCCCGGCGCCGAGCCCCTGTAGCAGGCGGAATGCGATCAATGACGTCATCGACCAGGCAAAACCGGCCAGTGCGGAGCCAGCGAGGAAAATGACAATGCCGCCGATGAGCATGGGTTTGCGGCCGAAAATATCGGACAGCTTGCCGTAAATGACCGTTGTCGTCGACTGTGCCAGCAGGAAGGCCGAGAAGACCCAGCTGTAATAGGTGAAACCGCCGAGCTGCCCGACAATGCGCGGCATTGCCGTGGCGACGATGGTGGCTTCAATGGCGACCATGAATGTTGCCAGCATGATGGAGGCAACAATCAACGGACGTTTTGAACGTTCAACCGATTGAGACATGAGTTGTTCTGGCTTTCCACTCGCCGGGATAGTGGTTGACGGGTCACGGAAGACCTCAGGCGAGCTGTATATGTGCGGGATCGGGATCGGGTTGGCGGCAAGGGGCATCAAATTGCGGCTTGCACGCCATACTTCAACGCCTCGAAACCGCAGTTGTCAATCTCTCCGATGCACACTCCTGACATACCGGCGCGTGATTCAATCTTGCACTCGCTGGAAAATTGAAGTCCTCTCTGGCCCTGTTTTGAATCAGGATTCGCCCAAGGGGAACAGAATGTCCTTCCAGAAACTCGATGAACTCGGCCACAGGCTTGAAGCCCTGGAACACGCGCTTGCCATTCTCGGCGCCGACGAGGCCACTCACATGGCCGTTGGCGGTGGCGAAAAGCGGGCGGAAGCCATGGGCACGCTGGCGGGGATGTACCATCGCCAGGCATCCGCGCCCGAAATCGCTGGCTGGATCGATGCGGCGGAGCGGGAGGACCTGGACGAGGAGCAGGCTGCAGCTGTCAGGGAGTTCAAGCGGCACTATGTCAACCTGACCTGCCTGCCCGCTGAATTCGTCGAGCGCCAGACGAACACACGTATGCGTTGTGAACAGTTGTGGCGCGACCTGCGTGCCAAGAATGACTGGGCGGGGTTCCTGCCGGCGCTGGAAGGTGTCATTGCACTGGCCCGCGAAGAAGCAGCCATGCGCGCGCAGGTTCTCGGGCTTGGTCTTTATGATTCGATGATCGAGCAATATGATCCCGGCAATCGCACGGCGGATATCGCGCCGGTATTCGACAGGTTGAAAACCTTCCTCAAGGACTTCGTGCCGGAGGCGCTGGCCGTGCAGGCGGAAAGGCTGGCAAAACGCCCGCTGAAACCCTTGTCCGGCGTTTATCCGGTCGACAGGCAGCGCGAGCTTGGTCTTGCCATGATGGCGGCGGTTGGCTTCGATCTTTCCCATGGCAGCCTTTCCGTGTCGCACCATCCGTTCTGTGGCGGCGTGCCGAGCGATGTGCGCATAACAACGCGCTACCGGACGACGGAGTTTCTCTCCTCGCTGATGGGTGTGCTGCATGAAACCGGCCACGCGCTCTATGAACAGAACCTGCCGAAAAAGTGGTCGCATTGGCCGCTGGGGAAAGCGCGGGGAATGGCGGTGCACGAAAGCCAGAGCCTGTTTGTCGAAAAGCAGCTCGGCCGCAACCCCGCATTCTGGCAATGGGCTCTGCCGGTTGTCGACAAATATCTGGGTGAATCCTGGTCCATGGATGACATCATTCCGCATGTTCACCGGGTCGAACGCGGTCTGATCCGGGTCGATGCCGATGAGGTGACCTATCCGCTGCATGTCATCCTGCGTTTCGAACTCGAGCAGGACCTGATCCAGGGCAGATTGCAGCCTGTTGACCTGCCCGAGGCATGGGATGCGAAGATGCGCGAGTACCTCGGATTATCGACGATCGACAACCCGGCCGACGGCCCCATGCAGGATGTGCATTGGGCAAGCGGTGCCTTTGGCTATTTCCCGTCTTATACCCTTGGGGCGATGATGGCGGCGCAGCAATGGGCGGCGCTGACAAAGGAATACCCGGCTGCCGACAGGGATATCGCCAGGGGAGAGTTTGCGGCCATCAACGGCTGGCGGCGTGACAAGATCTGGTCTCAGGCGTCGCGCTGGTCGACACCGGAATTGCTTGAACGCGCCACCGGCGAAAAGCTCAATGCGGACCACTTCATCGGCCATATCCGTGCGCGCTATGGTGCAGTGTAAACGCTTGCAGCGGATGATGTTTGCGCCGCTCTGGGCTTGATAACCGGGGCGGGCGGACACAAATATGCACCAACACTTCATGGTTGGCCGGACATGCCGCAATCACGCTGACCCCTGATGGAAGGGAAACATATGCGCAAATATGAAAAGAACTCTGACGTGATCGCGAAACTCTCTGCGGAGCAGTTTCGCGTCACGCAGCAGAACGGCACCGAACGTCCCGGAACGGGCGAATATCTCGACAATAAGGAACCGGGCATTTACGTTGATATCGTTTCTGGCGAGCCGCTGTTTGCCTCATCCGACAAGTTTGAATCGGGATGCGGCTGGCCCAGCTTTACCAAGCCGATCGAGCCTGCCCATGTGAACGAGCTGCGCGACGACAGTTACGGCATGGTCCGCATTGAAGTGCGCTCCAGCCATGGTGACAGTCATCTCGGCCATGTCTTCCCCGATGGCCCGCAGGAACACGGCGGGCTGCGTTATTGCATTAACTCGGCCTCGCTCCGGTTCGTCCATCGGGATGACATGGAAGCGGAAGGCTATGGAGCCTATCTCAATCAGGTGGAGGAAATCGGATGACAAGCGAACGCGCAGTCCTTGCCGGCGGTTGTTTCTGGGGCATGCAGGATCTGATCCGCCGTTATGAGGGCGTCCTGTCGACCCGCGTCGGCTATTCCGGCGGTGACGTCGAGAACGCGACCTACCGCAACCATGGCACCCATGCGGAAGCCATCGAGATCATTTTCGATCCCGAGCAGATCAGCTACCGCCGGATTCTGGAGTTCTTTTTCCAGATTCACGATCCCACAACGCTCAACCGCCAGGGCAATGATCTGGGATTGAGCTACCGCTCGGCGATTTTCTACGCGGATGAAGAGCAGAAGCGGATTGCCGAGGACACGATTGCCGATGTCAATGCCTCCGGTCTGTGGCCGGGAAAGGTCGTGACTGAGCTTGCGCCGGTGGGCGATTTCTGGGAGGCGGAGCCGGAACACCAGGATTATCTGGAACGGTACCCCAACGGATATACCTGCCATTTCATCCGGCCCGGCTGGAAGCTTCCCGTGCGGGACAAGACGGCAGCATCGGGAGCCTGATGCAGTTCGCCCGGATGCGGCGGGAAGGGGCCATATGATAAAAACTGCAGGGTACTGCCTGGTTGCCGCGTGCCTTGTCGGCATGCCTGCGGCGGCACAGGCGGCATGGAAAGCCGTGGAACAGGTGGAAACCTACGCCATTGCCGGAACGTCCGGTGCAGCGCTCTACGCGTCGATCGGCGAGCGGGGCCCCATTATCGCCGGTGCCACAAGGACGATCGCCCACACCAATTTCAAACTGACGTGGCAAAGGAAGTATGAGCGGCAGGGCAATGCCTGCACCCTGGTTTCCGCAACGCCGAAACTGATCATCACCTATACCCTGCCCAAGCCGGCCGAGCGGCTGCCGGCTTCGGTGCAGGCGAGCTGGGATACGTTCATTACCGGTGTGCGCACCCATGAAGCGGTGCACGGCGAGACGATCAAGGACATGGTCAAGGGGATCGAGGCCGCCACCATCGGCCTGTCGGTGCCGGATGATCCCGGCTGCCGGAAAATCCGGGTCGAGATGACGAAGCGCCTTTCCGGGCTTTCCCTTGCCCAGCGGCAGAAGGGGCGGGATTTTGACCGGGTCGAGATGGGCGAGGGCGGCAACATCCAGCAGCTTGTGCTTCGCCTGGTCAATGGCGGGTGATGCCGCCTATGCGAGCGGGTCGGCGAGCGTGAAGCGCTTTGGCAGCAGCCGCTCGAAATAGGCGCGGCACGGTGCTGAAATCCGGTTGCGTTCCGGTTCGAGAAAATCGTGTGGCAGGTGGCGTGTTTTGCCGGCAACGCTGGCAAGCGGAACGATCTGCGGGCGGGTGCTGCCATCGGCATATTGCAGCGCCACTGACCCGCCGCCCCGCGCAGCCGTTTCGACGGCGAAGGCGCCCGCCTCGAAAGCCTCTTGTGCGTCGGTCGCATTGGTTGTGGCGATATTGCCGCGCGGCAGGTAGCCGAACGTATCCACCCGTGCACGGGCGCCCGGCAAGCCGTCCCGCAGAAGCTGTTCGATGGCCATTCCCAATTCTCCGCCGGACAGGCGGATATTGCCATGGGCGTCGCGTTCAAGGCGATCGGCGGAAACAAGGTTTTCAACCACGGTGCGCCCGTCCTCGCCGGTCACGCCCTCCGACATGGCAATGATGCAGCGGCCGTGGCGGCTCTGCGCTTCGCGCACGTCGTCGATGAACCGCTTTGCCGAAAAAGCCCGTTCCGGCACATAGACAAGATGAGGCGCACTCGCTTCGTCATGCTGCCAGGCGGCGGCCGCGGTGGTCAGGAATCCCGCATGGCGGCCCATGACGATCCCGACATAGATGCCGGGCAGCGCACGGAAGTCGAGATCGATGCTGAGGAAAGCGCCGGCGATGAACTCGGCAGCGGAGATGAAACCGGGCGTGTGGTCGCTTTCAACCAGATCATTGTCAATGGTCTTGGGCGCGTGAACAAAGGCAATATCCCCGCCTGCCGCTTCCACCAGAATCTGCTGGGTGCCCGCGGTATCGTTCCCGCCGATATTGATGAAGGCCGTCGCCCCGACCTCGCGCAGGCTTTTCAGGATCGCCTCGCAATAGGCCGCGTCGGGTTTGTCGCGCGTGCTCCCCAGCGCGGCGCTGGGTGTTGCCGCGATCAGGCGCAGTTGCTGTTCCGGCAGCGCCGTAAGATCGACGAAATTGCCGGCGCGAATACCACGCACGCCGTGCTTTGCGCCAAGCACACGGGCACCGGGATAACGTTTGCGCACCTCCAGCGTGGCGCCCGCAAGGGTCTGGTTGATGACTGCCGTCGGCCCGCCGCCCTGTGCAATTACGAATGTCTCGCTCATATCCGTCCCTCTCGTTTTTCTTGTCAGATCAAGTCAGGAAACCTTGGCTTTCACCCGGTGCTCCACATCGGGCTGGTGCCATTTGCGGCCATCGCGCTCGATCAGTGCATCGGCGCATTGCGGCCCCATGCTGCCCGCCGGATAGGGGTCAGGGCGTTCTGCCGACGTTGCCCACAGATCGAGAAAGGGTTGTACGGCCGCCCATCCCGCTTCGATGCTGTCGGCCCGCTGAAACAGGGTCTGATCGCCGACGAACAGGTCGTAGAGCAGGGATTCATAGCCGGTCAGTTTGCCGATATCAAAGAAATCCGCATAGTTGAAATCAAGGGATACCGGCACCGTCTCGACGGAAAGGCCGGGCGACTTGATGGATATTTCGATGTGCAGGCCCTCGTCCGGCTGCACCTGGATAATCAGCCGGTTCGGCGTCAGGCGGCGCTGCGGCCCCATCCCCTTGAACTGGGCAAAGGGAACCTGGCGGAAGGTGACGACGATCTCGGTATCGCGCGCCGTCATGGCCTTGCCGGTGCGCAGATAAAAGGGAACACCCGCCCAGCGCCAGGTGTCGACAAAAAGCTTCAGGGCGACATAGGTTTCCGTTGCGCTGTCGCGCGCCACATCCGGGATGTCCGTATAGCTTGGTATGGTTCTGCCGCCGGAAACGCCCGACGTATAGGCGCCGCGCGCCGAGTTCTGTCCGGCCTCTTCGCCCGAGTAGATCCGCAGGGCCTTCAGGACCTTGCCCTTCTCGTCGCGGATTGCCTCGGCATCGAAACTGTTGGGCGGCTCCATGGCAACCATGGCGAGAAGCTGAAACAGGTGGTTGGGCACCATGTCCCGGAGTGCGCCCGTCGCATCGTAGAATTTGCCGCGGGTGCCGACATCGACGAGTTCGGCCGCGGTGATCTGGATGTGATCGATGAAATTGTTGCTCCACAGGGATTCGATCATCATGTTGGCAAACCGTGCCGTCATGATGTTCTGCACGGTTTCCTTGCCGAGGAAGTGGTCGACGCGATAGACCTGCGTTTCCGGTACCCGGTTCAAGATCCTGGCATTGAGCGCCCTGGCCGAGGCGAGATCGGTGCCGAACGGCTTTTCGATCACAAGGCGGCGGAAGGCGCCGTCGGTTTCTTTCAGCAGGTCGTGGTCGGCGAGCTTGTCGACGATATCGCCGAAGAAAAGCGGCGGCACCGCAAGGTAATAGGCGGCGTTCCGCCCGGCCTGTGCACCCAGCTGGCCGGCAATCTCCGCATAGATGGCATCCTGCGTGAAGTCGCCCTGCCGGTAGAAAATGCGCGAGCGCAGCCCCTGCCATGTCTCGGCGCTGTAATTGGCCTTGATGTTGGATGTCGTGAGAAAGTCCTCAAGCTTGGCGCGCAGCATTTCGTCGTCGCCGGGTTCAATGCCGATGCCAAGAATGTGCAGGCTGTCGCTCACAAGCCCGCTCTGCGTCATGTTGAGGACGGTGGGAACGAGCAGGCGCCGGGTCAGATCGCCCGTTGCGCCAAATATGACCAGGGTGACGGGCGGAGCGGGCGCGATGGTCGGTTCAGTCACAGGAGCTCCTTTGGCTCAACACTGGGGACATGGTGGATAGCGCGTGGGGCCTTGGCTGGGTCGTCCCGAGAATGAACGGAATAACGCGCGGCGTGGCAAGCATTATCTTGCTGGCTTGCCACGTTTTCATTTGCCAGGAGAAGCTGTTTGGTAACCGGAGTGGAGGCCTATTTGACCTTGCCGAATTTCACAGGCTTGCCGTCAGGGTCCGCAAGCGCCGTCTTGATCGCATTGAGGAATGCTTCGGGATTGTCGATGGAAATGTTGACGCTCTTGACTTCCTTGAACGGGTTGAGGCCCGAAAGCTTGAGGTTGGCGGTTTCCTCTTCGTACCTGATTTCCTGAAGTTCTCTAAGGCGCATCCTGACGTCCAATCGCGGTTTGCAGTGAATGGTCCTGTCACATATTCGAAAAATGATTGTCATAATCAACAGCTGAAAGTTGAAATGACCGCCTCCGTGCAGCTATTTCCAGCGCATGAGTGCCGATGGAATCGGGGTTTGAGCGAATGGCCTCACCCATGGCCGATTGTCCTCGGCGTCACAAACCGTTCCAGTTCCCCGGATTGATCGGCAAGATCGGACCAGCGCCCGGCGGTGAAATCCATGACAGCAAGGCCCGCTGTGGGGTATTTCTGCCGGAGGCGGGTGAGATCGGGCTCCCGTCCGCTGCCAGCAAGCCGGAGGGCCGCGTCGTGCAACCCCGGATTATGGCCGACAACCAGCAGTGTCCCGATTCCGGGTTCCGCCGCCCTGACAACATCCAGGATCACCCGTGCCGGCGCCTCATAGATACGCGGCTCCTCCCGCCAGCGTGTATCGTCTCCGATGACGGGACGAAGCAGTTCCCATGTCTCCTGCGTCCGCCGCGCCGTCGAGACCAGGGCGAGATCCGGTATGAGGCCTTCCCCCGCCATATATCGGGCCATCAGGGGGCTCGCCCGGCGGCCGCGCTCTGCAAGCGGGCGCTCGTGGTCGTCAACACCGTCTGGCCAGTCCGATTTGGCATGGCGAAGCAGGAGAAGTCGCAGCATCTGTTTTGCTCCATGGTACGCAGCTTACCCGACCATATAACATGAACGGGGATGCATGGAGGGCGGCATCAGCGGAGAGGGCTTCCCTCTCCGCTGATATGCCAAACGGATTACTTGTGCAGTCCGGGAATGGTGACCTGAAACACCTGGAACATGGTGTCGACATCGGCGCCGCCCTCGGCCTTGTAGCTCGCGCCGACCTGAAAGCCATCCTGGGTCAGGAAGTCATTGTCATTGCCGACAAACAGGAAATAGTCGTCCGGCAGCTTGGGATCGAGGACGCTGACAAGTGCCATGGCTTCCCATTTTTCCGACAAGTTGTTGCGGTCATTGGGCGCACCGTTGTGCAGGCCGAAACGCGACAGGTTTGCATTGTCATTGATGTCAATGAAGGGGGTCAGCTTTGCCGGTGTAATGGAAGGGTCGAGAACGCCCTTGGGGGCAACGGCCTTGTCGGCATCAAAACCGCTTCCGGCTATATCGGTGGCCGCCGAAGTGTCAACGACGGTGATGTTGCGGTAAAGCGACGTGTCGCCGTCAAGGCCATAGCCATTGCCGCTGTCGCGTGCCAGCATCAGGAATGCCTTATCGGACAAAGCCACGATTTCGCTCTGCGCGGCCACAGCCTTCTTGCCCTTGGCATTGGTGAAGACAGGAAGCGGCACGACATATTCATGCACCAGCTTCAGATGGGCGGAATCGGCCGCGTCATAGACGAGGGCGCGGGTGTTCTGGCGGGTTGAACTGGAATCGCCGCCATCCTGCCGGGCGGCCGACTGGAGAACGGCGATCAGGAACTTGCCGTCGGGTGTCAGCGCCATGCCTTCCAGGCCCTGATTGTTCTGGCGGCCGGTATCGGGATCCTTCGGATCGGGCGCCTGTGCGCCAGGCCCCGGATTGTTGGAGGAGAAATTCGCCTTGCCATGGCGCATGGGAACCAGCGCTGCCGGAGGCTGGGTTGCCGACATCATGCGGCCCTCGGCGGAAAAGCGGTAAATATTCGGTCCATACTCGTCGCTGATGAACATCGTGCCGTCCGCGAGGCGGACGATGGCTTCATTGTCCAGGGATATCTTGCCATTGGCGGCCTGCGGCAGCATCGGGAAATCCCCCGCTGCGGCGCGGACATCGGACTGGGGATCAAGGCCCGTCGTATCGGCACCCTTGTCGTCCACCAGCAGCAATGTGTCGGTGAGTGCCGCCTCGACGCCGCTCTGCTGTTTGTCGGCGGACGGTGTTGCACCGGGGGCCACCGGCGTGAACCGGATCGACAGCATGTTGAGGCGGGGGCGATAGTCGGTTGTACCCGCCACATTGTAACCGCGGTCGGGCAGGAGCAGCATCGTGCCCTTGTAGCTGTTGCCGTCGCGGCTCCAGTCGGCCGGGTTCATCGCCATGCCCGAGCCGGAACCGAAGGTTTCACCGAATTTGTCGCGCTGATTGGCCGGGATCCGTCCGACGCCGACCAGTCCCTTGTTGACGAGCGTTGTACCGCTGATCGCAACCGAATTATCGGCAAAGGCTGCAGCGGGAAAGATGGCCATGGAGGTTGCAAGCAACCGCAACAGGATTGACGGCAGGTGGCGCATGGAAAAATCCTTTGACAAGACAGTGTGGCGGGTGGTCTCGGAGCCGGTCTTGGGAAGAGACCGCACCCCCGCAATCGCGCAAGGAGACCTTTCCGGTAGGGTCTAGAACCGGAATGTAATACGCTCATGACAACCGCCACGGCGCCCGGTCCAGCGGGCCATGCAGCTTCAACAATATTTGCGCTACCAAGATGGCGCGCACGCGATAGTATGGCCTGTGCAACGGGACGATCGATGGGAGCGGACGGAATGGCTGGAGCTTCGGTTCAGGGAACAGAGGATGGTTCGGGTACCGATGCCGCAGCCATTGCGCTGCGTGCTCCTGTCGAGATTGAGCTGAAGCTGCGCGCCCCCGCCGGTATGCTCGATGACATTCGCGCCTCCGCGGCGGTTCAGCAGGCCGCCCGCAACAAGGGCCTGATCCGGCGGCTTGAAGCCACCTATTACGACACCTCCGACCATCGGCTGTTTGCGGCGGGGTTGTCTTTGCGTGTCCGGCGCGAGGGCCGTCATCATGTCCAGACCGTCAAGCGGGCAGCGGCGCACGGCTCTTTGCAGCGCAATGAGTGGGAGGCGGTGGTGCCTGACATGGCGCCGGACCTTGCCCTGCTGTCGCTTGCCGAAATCGGCGCGCCCTTGGACGGGATGACAGCGGACGAGCTGGCACCGGTTTTTGCGACCAGAGTCCGGCGGCATCTGCTTGTGCTCGACCATCAGGACGCCCGGATCGAACTGGCGCTCGATGACGGCGTCATTGAATTTGGCGCGACACGCGTGCCGCTGTCGGAAGTCGAACTCGAGCTGAAGCAGGGGAAAGTCGCGGCGCTTTATCAGTTCGGTCTCAATCTGATGGACATTGCGCCGCTTTGCCTGGAAACGCAGAGCAAGTCGGCGCGGGGCTATGCCCTGGCGCTTGGCGATGAGCCATCGGCGGTCAAGGCGGCACCGTCCGGCTTCGTCAGGGCTGACACGGTCGACGAGGCGATCGCCAAGCTTCTGACCAATTGCCAGCAGCAGATCATGGCCAATCTTGGCGCCAGTCAAACCGGACTGGAGCCGGAGGGCGTCCACCAGTTGCGTGTCGCGCTCCGGCGATTGCGCGTGGCGCTGCATTTTCTCGGCCGCGAGTTGCAGGCCCCGTCGCTGGAGAGCCTCAACACCGAGGCAAAACTGTTCGGGCAGGCGCTGGGTCCCGCCCGAAACTGGGACGTTTTCCTGCATTCGACCCTGACGGAGATTGAAGAAGCCGCTCTGCCGCATGTCAATATATCCGCGTTTCGTGCCGCATGCATGCCCGCTCACGATCAGGCCTACCAGACCGTCCGGCGTATTATCGGCGATCCCAGGACCAACCGGTTCCTGTTGTCCCTCGGGCTTGTGATCGAACAGAGGAGCTGGCGCAACGATATTGCCAGCGAGGATCTGCGCATCCTGACCGAGCCGCTGGGGCAGTTTGCGGCACGGGTGCTGGACCGGGTGGAACGGCAGGTCCGCAGGCGGGGGCACGGCTTTCGCCATCTTCACGCCGATGCGCGCCACCGGCTGCGTCTTGGCCTGAAGCGCTTGCGCTATGCCGCGGAGTTTTTTCTGCCGCTCTATTCCGGCCGGCCGGTGACCGCAAAATACATCAAGCGTCTGGCCCGGCTGCAGGATCTTCTGGGTGAGGCGAACGACATCAGGAGCGCGCATGAGCTCATGGAGACGCTCGACCATGATTCCCTCGGCGCGGAGGCAAACCGGGCCATCGGGGCCATCATCGGCTGGCAGGGGCACCGCCAGGCCGCGGGCGGCAAGCAGCTGATTGGCAGATGGCGGGCATTCAAGGATACCGCGCCGTTTTGGGCGCCGCGGCTCTAGAACTTTTCCTGCACCAGTTCCTGCATCGCGGCGGCGCTGACAGGCTTGCCGTAAAACCATCCCTGACCGTCGATCGGCGTTTGCAGCCCGGCGAAATAGTCCCGCTGCGTGGCCGTCTCGATACCTTCGACAACGATCCCGAGGTTGAGGACACGGGCCATGTCGACGATCTGCGGAACAATCGAGACGGTTACCGAGCCGGTTCCGATCGTTTGGGTGAATGATTTGTCGATCTTGATGCCATCGACGTTGAGGTTGCCGAGATAGGCCAGGCTGGAATAGCCGGTGCCGAAATCATCGATATAGATTCTGTGACCGCGGGCGCGAAGCGTCCGGATGGCATCAACCGCCGCAGCGGCATTGGCTGTCGAGCGCTCGGTAATTTCAAGACCGAGCTGTTCGCTTCTGACATTGGCCTGCCGCAGGCGCTGTTCCAGCGCCGAAGCAAATGCCGGATCGATGAGGTCGGCAGCGGATATGTTAATATTGATGCGGAAGGTCCGGTCGGCTTGCAGGAAGGCAGTCATATCGGCCAGAACGCGGTCAAGGACAGAGAGCGTAACGCGTTTGATCAGCCCCTCGTCTTCGGCGACCGGAATGAAGATGTCCGGCGGGATGGCCTCCTTACCGTCCACCCAGCGCACCAGTGCTTCGGCACTGCGCGGTGTGTTCGTTCCGATATCGAAGATGGGCTGGTACACGACGGTAAGACGCCGCTTGTCGAGCGCCTGGGCCAGTCTGGCACCCAGCGAAAGCCGCTTGCGCTGCAAAAGGAGGACGATCAGGGCGAGTGCCCCGCCGAGAGTGCCGCCGAGTCCGGTGATGCTGGCCTCAATTGGAAACGCGTCCTCCTCCAGGTCCGTGACATGGGCCTGCAGCGAAACACATGCCCGTTCGCCGCAGAGATTGCGGAAGACGATATCGCCGTCCCGCCCGGCACCCTCCGGCAGCTTTTCATACCGCTTGCCCGCTTCCAGCCCGCCGAACATCGCGACGGGATTTTGCGCGCCGGGCGGCTTGAACAGGATGCCGAAACTATAGTTCGGATCGGTCATGGCGTCGAAAGCGGTGGGGTCGAGCACGACATTCGCATTTCCCCTGCCGATGATGGGCGCCGTGGTGTTGGAAATGGCCAGGGGTGTATTGGCGTAGACAAGAGTGCCGTCATTCGTTGCCAGATCCGGCTTGGCGAGCGGCGAGGGTTTTGCCGAACCGAACACTGCGGAACAATGAAATGCCCCATCCTGCACGCGTCCGATGTCCTTCAGATATTTTGTATCGAAGAGCGTATCGCGCAGGTAGTCGATCTCGCTGGCCGAACAGAACGGAAAGCCGGTTGCATTCGCTTTGGACAGGATCGTATCCGCCTCGGCGAAAACGAAGTCGGCGCGTTTCAGCAACTGGTTCGACAGGGACAGCATGTGCCCGCGGTCGCTGCGGATGATGACAAGCCTGCCGATCCATGATCCGGCAAGGCTTCCCAAGATGATGAGAGCGATAACCAGAGTAACTTGCGGCACAATCTGCCATTTGTAAGGCCGTATTACTGGCATTCGCGTGATCTCATCCACACTGTATTGGGGCGACTATACAGCAGGCGGGATAACAAGTGGTAATGAACCTGGAATGCTCCGGCCGCCGCTGTTGCCGGGAGCCAGGTGCCGCTACAGCATGTCCCGCAAGAGCGTCGCGGTGCGTTCCGCCCCGTTCAGGTCGAGACGATGGGCACCGGGCTTGGGCTGGGCGAGCGATGCCTTGATGGTCTCGCCGAGCAGATGGCCGGTCAAGCCGTTCTCAGGCAGCGCCACCGCCAGGCCGAGTTCCGCAAGGCGGTTTGCCCGCACCGTTTGTTCGGTTTCGCCGCCCGCGGTGAATGGCACAAGGATCGAACGGCATTGCGCGCGCAGCACGTCGCAGACCGTATTGTAACCGGCTTGCGATATGGACAGCGCCGCGCCCCGCAGCAGGGAAGGGAAGTCCTTTCGGAAACGCACCAGGCTGATATTGCCGGGCGTGCCGCGCGCAAGTGCGGCGAAATCGGCGTCAGGCAGATTGGGGCCGGTTATCAGGCACCAGCGGCCGTGATGGCTCGAGATCCTCGCTGCTTCGAGGGCCGCGCGGATCAGGTCGAGGCCGACGGCACCGCCGCCGGCAGAAACGACGATGTCGAAGCTTTCCGCCGGGAGTGCGGGAACAGGCGCGGCCACGAGGCCGGTATAGATGATCTTCCCGGCGATTTCGGCGGCCAGCGGAAAGGTCTCGGGCAGAGTGACGAAATCCGGGTCGCCGTGGACAAGCACATGATCGAAATGCGCCTTGATCAGCGCAACGGTTTCCTCGTCCCGTCCGGGTTTGGACCGCTCCTGCAATATGTCGCGCACGGAAGTGACGAGTTTGGGCCGGGGCGAGGCCGCCGCTATGGCGTCGAGCAGCGGCAGCAGTTCGAAGCGCATTTGCCTGCGGCCAAAGGGAAAGGCCTCGATAATGACGATATCGGGCCGGACGGCATGAAATGTTTCGAGCAAAAGATCGCGGCGGCGATGGAGAAAGTCCTCGTCAACGGGATTGCCGTTCGCATCCGCCAGACCGGAAAAGCCGGCATTGCTGGCGACAACGGCGGGCAGGGTCACGGCTTTGACATCGGGGCCCGGAAATCCCGGAACAGGCAATCCGCCGGTGATGACCGTCACATCGAAAGCATCGCGGGCAAGCGCCGCGGCAATACGGCTGACGCGGGCGAGATGCCCGATGCCGAGAAGATGCTGGACATAGATGAGGACACGGGGGGCGGTCATTGCGTCCTTCGCCATTCGGTTTCAAACAGGCTGGTCAATTGCCGGATACTGGAATTGTGATCAAAGTGCTCGCGCACACGCGCTTCGGCGGCATGGCCGAGACGATGGCGCAGCGCCGGTGTGCGGATTGCTTCTTCCAGCGCCTGCGCCAGGGCCGCCGGGTCTTCCGGCGGCACGACAAAACCGTTCTCCCGGTCGGTCAGCAGTTCCGGAACGCCGGAAATATTGGTGGAGATGCAGACGAGATTCTGGCTTGAGGCTTCCACAAGGACATTGGGCAGGCCATCGCGGTCGCCATCCGCTGCAATGCGGCAGGCCAGCGCGAAAATATCGGCGCGGCGGTAATGCGCCAGCACCTCTTCCTGTGCGAGCGCGCCTTTCCAGGTGATGCGGCCGGCAATACCAAGCTCCTGCGCCAGCGGCTTGAGCCTGGCCAGCTGGTCACCGCCGCCGATATGGACAAACCGCCAGTCGAGATCGCCGGGCAAAGCCGCCAGCGCGCGCAGGAGGACATCATAGCCCTTCTTTTCCACCGCACGTCCGACGCTGAGGATTTGCACGGGATCGGCCGGGTCCGAACCATTGCGGCCGGATCGTGCCTCGGTGAAATGGCCGAACCGCGCCAGGTCAAGGCCGTGATAGCTGAGGTGCACCTGTTCCCGGCGATCGGTCAGCGCGCGCATATGTTCATAGCCGCTGCGGGTGCAGGTGACGCTCCAGCGGGCCTCCGCCAGCTTTTCCGTCAGTTCCCAGTCCGGCGAGGTCCAGATGTCCTTGGCGTGGGCAGAGCATGTCCACGGCACGCCGGTCATGATGCTGGCATAGGCGGTCACCGACGCGGGCGTGTGGATGAAGTGCGCATGCAGCCATTCCCCGGCATCGGGCCATTCATGGGCAAGCACCAGGGCCTGGCCGAGGCGGCGGAACCGGTTGCGGGTCAGATCGCGGCGAAGATCGGCCCAGAAGCGCCGCAGCAAAGGTTTGAAACCCGGCTTTGACCGGCCGGCAAACAGTGCCCGGAGCACCCTCAGCGGCTCTTCGTGCAGATATTCCGGCAGATAGACCACCCGCGCCCTGATCTCATCATGGATGGGATGGCGCTTCTTGTCGGTCGGCTTGCGCATGGAGATGAGCGTCAGGTCGAACCCGGCGCGTTCCAGCCCGAGCAGTTCCTGGGCGATGAAGGTTTCCGACAGGCGCGGATAGCCTTTCAGCACCACCAGTGTTTTACGGCGTAGGGGCAAAATCGGCTCTTTACTCGGCAACGGCCAAAGGTTGCTGCTGCTGGCGTTCATCCAGCCAGTCGCCGACGATGGTCGAGATATGCACCAGTCCCTCCAGGCGCATGCCTTCCCCCTTGCCGCTTTTCGATGGCGGCGCGCGTTCGGGCAGGCGCTTGAGCGCTTCGGCCAGCAGCTGCGGATTTTCGGCCTCTTCCGGCAGGAGCATATCGACAAGACCAAGCTCCGAGGCGCGCTGCGCGCGGATCAGCTGTTCCTCACGCGGCTGGATGCGCGGCACAATCAGCGCCGGCTTGTCGAACGACAGGATCTCGCAATAGGTGTTGTAGCCGCCCATGGCCACCACGGCCTTGGCACCGGCAATCAGCTCTTCCATGCGGTTGTCGAACTCGATGACTTCGATATAGGGGATCTTGCCGCCCTTTTTCACCAGCTTGGCCCTTTGCTTGGCGGGCATGTAGGGCCCGAGCACGATGAAGGCCTTGTGCGTCAGCGTCGGGTCCTGCTGGTAGGCATGGATGACGTTGTGGACGAGATCGGCGCCATCACCGCCGCCGCCGGTCGTCACCAGGATGTAGTCGCCCTCCGGCACATGCACCGAAGCCTTGTCATGCGACAGGCTGCGCTGCAGGAAGCCGACGAACTCCATCTTGTTGCGCACCCCGGACGGCACGTCGAGATCAACCAGCGGATCGTAGAAATCCGGCGGGCCATAGACCCACACATTGTCGTAATACTGGTCGATCTTCTGCATCACATTGGCTTTTTTCCATTCGGCCTCGAGCAGATGCGGTGCGTCCATGACCTCGCGCAGACCCAGCACAAGTGTCGTGCCGCGTGACTTGAGGTAGGCCAGGGTTTCCTCGACCTCGCCCTTCAGGCCCATGGGCTCCTTGTCGACGATGAATATATCCGGCTGAAACGTTTCAGCGGTGTGCCGGATGATCGACTGGCGCATTTTCAGGGTTTCATGCAGATCGATGTGCCGGGCAAGCGAGGTGTATTCGCCGTTACGCAGCTTGATCACGCTTGGAACCTTCACGAAGTCAACGCGGGCGCGATAGTCGAATGCCCCGGCGATGGTCGCACCGGAGATGATGAGTATATTAAGCCCGCGATAGTCCTCCACAAGCGAGTGGGCGATGGTCCTGCAGCGCCTGAGGTGGCCGAGGCCAAACGTATCATGGCTGTACATGAGGATCCGAGCATCTTCAAAACGCCGCATCATGGTCAAAACCTCTTTGAGACGAATGGCCTTGGCAGGTTCACCTGCACAGCACATTCGGGACGGCTGGGAGAATGCAAATCCATTGGTATGTCAACTTTCCACTTATCTGTAGGGGTCTGCGGCGTCGCGCAACCCATCTCCCAGAAAATTGAACGCCAAAATAACAAGAATGACCGGAATCATTGGAAAAAGCAGCCAGGGGTAGAAGGCGATCACACTGACACTGCGGGCTTCGGTCAGCAGAATACCCCAGCTGGTGATGGGCGGGCGAAGGCCGAGGCCGAGAAAACTCAGCGCCGTCTCACCGAGAATCATGCCTGGAATGGATATGGTTGCCGTTGCAATCAGATGTGACATGAATCCCGGAACGAGATGGCGCCCGATGATGCGTCCGCTTTTCGCGCCCATCAACTGGGCGGCCAGAACATAGTCCTCTTCGCGTAGCGCCAGAATCTTGGAGCGCACCGCACGGGCAAGGCCCGTCCAGTCCAGCATGCCAAGAATGAGCGTAATACCGAAATAGATGATGATCGGGCTCCATGTCACCGGCATGATGGCGGCAAGCGCCATCCATAGCGGCAGACTAGGCAATGATTGCAATACCTCGATGACGCGCTGGACGAGCAGATCAAACCACCCGCCATGATATCCCGCAAGCCCGCCGATGATGATGCCGAGGACAAAGCTGATGGTGATGCCGATGAGGCCGATGGTCAGGGAAATGCGCGCGCCATAGATAATCCGGGAAAGCACGTCGCGGCCCAGCCGGTCGGTTCCCAGCAGGAACAGCTGTCCGCCCTTGGCCGGGCAGACCAGATGGACATTGGTCGCAAACTGGCCCCACAAGCGATAATCGTCGCCGCGGCAGAAGAAGCGCAGCGGCTGCACGTCGCTCTTGTTGTCCGTGTATACGCGTTTCAGCGAGTCCATATCCAGCGCCATTTCACGGCCGTAGACATATGGTCCGATCAGCTTTCCGTCATGGAACAGGCGCACCCGCTGCGGCGGGGCATGGATGAAATCAACATTGCGTGTGTGCAGATTATAGGGCGCCACAAACTCGGCAATAATGATCATGCCGTAGAGCGCGAGCAGGAAGATGCCGGATGCAAGCGCAAGGCGGTGGCGCCTGAATTTCCACCACATCAGCCGCAATTGCGATGCGAGATGGACCTTGGCCTGGGCGTCGGTCATCGCCTCGATCGACAGCGGATCGAACGGTGCGCTGGAGACGTAGTGCTGCAGGGGTGCGCCGGGGAGGGGGAGCTGTGCTGTCACTTCGTGCTCCTGCCTTGCAATCGGATGCGTGGATCGAGAAAGGCCAGGGCAATGTCGGATATGAGCACGCCGATCACCGTGAGAAACGCCAGGAACATCAGGAACGATCCGGCGAGATACATGTCCTGGCTTTGCAAGGCCTTGATCAGCATGGGCCCGGTGGTTTCGAGCGAGAGCACAATGGCGGTAATTTCCGCACCGGAAATAATATGCGGCAGGATTGAACCGATATCGGCAACGAAGAAATTCAGCGCCATGCGCAGGGGGTATTTGACCAGGGTGCGGAAGGGATGCAGCCCCTTGGCCCGCGCTGTCATCACATATTGCTTCTGCAACTCGTCAAGCAGGTTGGCGCGCAGGCGCCTGATCATGCCGGCCGTCCCGGCCGTTCCCACGATAATGACGGGAATCCACAGATGGGCGAGGATAGACCGCGCCTTTTCCCAGCTCATGGGTTCGCTCAGATATTTCTGGTCCATGAGATGGCCGATCGATGTGCCGAACCAGATATTGGCGAAATACATCAGGATCAGGGCCAGCATGAAGTTGGGAATGGCGATGCCGAGCAAGCCGAAAAGCGTCAGCCCGTAATCGCTCCAGCTGTACTGATGCGTTGCCGAATACATGCCGATGGGGAAGGCAAGCAGCCAGGTGACCAGGATTGTGACGAACGAGACGAGGACGGTCAGCCATAACCGGTCGCCCACCACGGCGGTGACGGGCAGCTGATACTCGAAGGAGTAGCCAAAATCCCCCTGCAGCATGCCGCCGAGCCAATGGAAATAGCGCAGGACCGGCGGCTGGTCGAAGCCATACTGGTGGCGGAGCTGTTCCAGGTCCTGCAGGTTGACCGTTTCGCCCTGGGCCTGCATTTCGGCGATCTGGCTTTCAAAGAAGTTGCCGGGCGGCAGTTCTATGATGACGAAAACCAGCGCCGAAATAATCAGCAGCGTCGGGACCATCGCGGCGATGCGCCAGAGGATATATCGCAGCACGTCTACTTCTCCCCGCTCAGCCAGAACGTGTCGGGCATGTAGATTCCGAGGTAACAGGTCGGGTCAAACCCGTATAGCCCATTCTCCGGAACATTCTGCAAACGGGACGAACGCATGATGGGCTGCAATGTGCTGTTGACCAGGCCGATCGAAAACACCTGATCCGTGTAGAGCGACAGCATCTTGTGCCATATTTCGGTTCGCTCCGCCATGTGGGTCGATTTGCGCCAGCTGTTCTGCAGCGCAACAAGCTCCAGGGCTTCCGGCAGGTCGGGCGCCTGACCGCTCTGTCCGAGCGACAGGTAGTGCATGCCCCAGAGCGGCCATTGCAGCTGATCGTCCGCCGTCGGGGCCAGCTGTCCGGGATTCATGTCCGGTGTCGCCACGCCGTTGGCGATACCAAACCAGATGGACATCATGATCCGGCCCGCCTTGGCGCGGCTGCGGAAAATATCGCGCTGGGAGGTCCGGGTGTACAGCGCCAGGCCAACCTTGCGCCAATGGTCGACGATCAGTTCGAGCACGTCGGAATCCAGCGTGCTCTCGCCTGGGGTTTCGATGGTGATTTCCGCAGGGCGGCCATCGGGGAGCAGGCGGATGCCGTCGTCGTTGCGTTTGTCCATGCCCACTTCATCCAGCAGCGCATTGGCCTTGTCCGGATCGAACGCAATCCACGCCTTGGCATATTCCGGCCGGTAGAGCGGGCTTTCAGGCAGCACGGTATCGGCACTCGGCGTGCCCAGGCCGTAGAAAACCGCCATGTTGACTTCATGCCTGTCGATGGCCAGTGAAAGCGCACGCCGGAAGCGCACATCGCGGAAAAGCGAGCGCCAGCCATCGTCCGCGCAATTGAGATTGGGCAGGATGGCGACGCGTGAACCCCGGGTCAGTTTCCACAGGTCGACCTTCACCGGATAGCGCTTCTCGGCATCCTTCAAGAAGGTATAATCGGCAAAATCGACGCCGGTTGCCTGCAGATCGCTTTCGCCGGCACCCGCCTTTGCCGGGATGATCGCGGATGAGCTGATGTTCAGGATGAAGCGGTCGACATAGGGCAGCTGCCGTCCATTCTCATCGACGCGATGGAAAAAGGGATTGCGTTCGAACACGAACTGCTCGGCCGGCGGCGTGGTCGTGTTCCGCCAGGGGTCGAGCACCGGCAGTTCGGGGTTTTCCGGACGGTACTGGCGCGCCATCTTGATGTGGAGATCAGCCCACTTCTTGACCCGGTTTTCCTTCATCAGGGCGGCAAGGCGGAACTTGTCCTGATAATCCTTGTGGAACTGTTTCAGGTAGACAGAGGGGCCAACCACAACCAGGGCTTGCGGGGCCGCCAAGCTGGGCAGGAAATCGGGGTTTGGTGCATCCCAGGAATAGCGCACGGTCAGCGGATCGAGCACCTCGAACTTAGGCAGCTTCCCGTCGATGCGCAGTTCCAGCGCGCCGCCGGCAGGGGTCAAATCCGAATTAAGCAGAACATCGTTCCACCAGTAGCTGAAATCATCGGTCGTCAGCGGCGAACCGTCGGACCATTTGTGCCCTTCGCGCAATCTGAAGGTGAAAACGGTGTCGTTTTCCGATTCGAACGATTCAAGCACATCCGGACGCAGGACCAGATGTTCGTCATATCCCACCAGCCGGGCATAACCGTAGATGGTCATGAACCGGATGTCTTTCTGGCTGCCGATGATGGTGCGCAGCGTCCCGCCATACTGGCCGGGAACGCGGCCCATCTCCTTCAGATTGACGATGCGCGGCCGCTTGGGAATGCGCTGGGCGAGCGGCGGCAGGCTGGTGGCACGCAGCCGGTCCTCGAGGAAATCCGGTTCGCGTTCGCGATCGGCTGCCTTGCCCGTCACCGGGACCATGGCGGACGCCAGCGCGCCCAGGACTGTCCGCCGCGTTACCACGAGCGTAGTTCCCGTGTGTCGACATTGCGCCGGGCGAGCACCAGGTGGCCATTGCCGAGATCCGCCGGAGAGAGCGGGTCATCGCTGTCGCCGCCGGAGAATTTTGGCCCCCAGGCCCGTTCGTCCGATGCACCGCTGGCCTTGAGCGTGATGAAGTCCAGCGGCCGGTCGAGGTCCGGAAACGGGACGGCGGCCAAAAGTGCCTTGGTGTAGGGATGGACGGGATCGCGCAGGATAATCTCGCGCGGTGCGATCTCGACAATGCGCCCGGCACACATCACGGCAATACGATCAGCCATGTAATCAACCACGGCAAGGTTATGCGAAATGAACAGATAGGTCAGGCCGAGTTCCTTCTGCAGGTCCTTCAGGAGGTTGAGAATCTGTGCCTGAACCGAGACGTCGAGCGCCGAAACCGGTTCATCGCAGATCAGCAGGCGCGGTCCAAGCGCCAGCGCCCGCGCAATGCCGATGCGCTGGCGCTGGCCGCCGGAAAAGCTGTGGGGGTAACGGTTGAGGTAGCGCTGGTCGAGGCCGATCGCCTGCATCAGCGCGCGCACCGTTTCAAGCCGGGATGCCCGATCCCCGCGCCCGTGAATTTCCAGCGGCTCGCTGAGGATGTTCTGCACGGTCATGCGCGGCGACAGCGACGACACCGGATCCTGGAATACCATCTGGATTTTGGTGCGCAATTCCAGGAGCTTGGCACCCTGCGCGGCGAGAACATCGATCTTGCCCTTGCCGTCATCGAAGGTGACTGAACCGCCATCGGGGGTAACCGCCCGCATGAGAATCTTGCTGACGGTGGTCTTGCCGCTGCCGCTCTCGCCGACGAGGCCAAGACATTCACCGCGCCGGATATCGAAGCTGACACCGTCGACGGCGCGTATGCGGGTCTTGTCCTGTTTGCCGAAAAGACCGGCTTTGCGGATACCATAGCTCTTGGTAAGGTTGCGCACGGACACAAGCACTTCGGGTGCCGTTTCTTCATGCGTTCGCTTGCCCCACAGGGCACCGGAATTGACCGGCACCTCCCGCAGAGCCTTCAGGCGCTCGCCGGGTTTCATGTCGAAATGCGGAATGGCGGCCATCAGCCCCTTCAGATAGGGATGCTGCGGGTTGCGGAAAATCGCGTCGACCGGCCCCGCCTCCATGATTTCGCCGTGGTAGATCACCACCACCTCGTCGGCCATGTTGGCGACGACGCCGAGATCGTGGGTGATCAGTAGCATGGCCATGTTGAGCTTGTGCTGGAGATTGCGCAGCAGTTCCAGGATCTGCGCCTGTATGGTGACGTCAAGCGCGGTGGTCGGCTCGTCGGCAATGAGCAGGGCAGGACGGCAGATCAGCGCCATGGCAATCATCGCCCGCTGGCGCATGCCGCCTGACAGCTCAAACGGATACATGTCGTAGGTCCGCTTGGGATTGGAGAATCCGACAAGTCCCAGCATTTCCTCGGTCTGCGAACGGCGTTCGGATTTGGTCGCCTTGGTGTGGATGGCCAAAACTTCGCTGATCTGATTGCCGACGGTATGCAGCGGCGAGAGCGACGTCATGGGTTCCTGGAATATCTTGGCCATGCGGCTGCCGCGCAGAGCTCTTATATCGGGACCATCGCGCTCCAGTTGCAGGATATCGGTGGTTCTGCCGTCGACCGGGTCCGTAAACAGGATTTTGCCGGTTACGGCGGCGGTGTTGGGCAGAATTCCCATGACGGACTGGCTGATGACGGATTTTCCCGATCCGGATTCGCCCACCAATGCCGTTACTTTTCCCGGAAGGATGCGCAGATTCGCGCCCTTGACGACATGCATACGCCCGCCCAGCATCGAAAACGAAATGCCGAGATTCTCGATACGCAACAGATCAGACCCCGACGTCATGCCAGTTTTTCATTCCCCCAGAGCGTTTTTATTATCGCCATTACGATCAAGACTATCGCACGATATACAGTGAGTCTAGCTAGGTCACACGCCGATGACATCACTCTGGCATTTCAGGGTTATTTTTGTATGGCCGGGCGCTAAAGCACCGGGCAGAACTGTGCGTCCATGACGTCTTCGCAGCGCGGCGAACGGCGGAAATCGTCGTAATAGAGCGTCCATTCCTTGTCGTCGGCTGCACGGTACGGGCCAAATTTGAAGTACTGGTTCTTGCCCAGTCCCTTGTCGGCATGGCCGATATGGCCTTTGACCGTCACGATCCATTTGTTGTTGGCAAAAATCTCGACATGGCCCGAGCCGTCAGGGCCGGGCTTCGTGTAGATCGCAAAGTCGATCCAGCCGGAATCCGGCGTTGGCAGCCTGTTGCCGCGGTCCGTCACCGTGATGGCGCTGGTGCAGGTGGTGAACTGCCCGCCATCACCGGATGACCAGTTGGAATCGGTGGCGACCAGGGCGCGCATCTGGTTGGTTTCAGGGCGCAGCCACACCGGCGTCTGCCCGCCGGTGCATGGCTGATCCGCCGCGATCCCGTTCTTTTTGGCTGGCGCGATGTAATTGGTCTCGATGGTGGCGAAGAGTTTTCCCTGGTTGAGCCGCAGCGCCAGGAAGGGGCTGAAATCGCCGACTGCCTTCGGCCCGATTTCGCGTTTCCACTGGGCAATCAGATAACGGTGATCGTCGCTGGGAATGGGGTCGGCAAACTTGACGGCAAATCCGTACCAGACCCCCTGATTGTATGGCACGCGCTTGTCGGTCTTTTCCCAGATTTCCGCCCGTTCACTGCAATTGTGCTTCGTGCCCGGACATAAGGGCTTGACGCTCAGCTTCAGGGCGCCGCGGCCGTTGCGAATGACATCGGACTGAAACTCGACCGTTCCGGCGCTCTGCTCGAAGTTCTTGCGGTAATAGAGGCCGCCGGCCGGAGAAAAGTCCTTGCCGTCAAAACGATCGATGAGCACGTCGCTCCCTGGCTCTGCGCCGGCATGGGATGAGAGGGTCATACTTGCAGCCAGAGCAGCCATCAGAACGGTCTTTCGCTTCATTGCATGAACTTCTCCAGAAGAGGCCTTTGATCCTGGGTCTTGGCGTCGCGGTGCAGCAGCATGACCTGTTCTGCCTCCGACAGGCCGTCATAGGCCACTTCATCAAAGGCTTCGTCCGCCACGACAGTAGCCGATTGTTTGGGCAGGAGAACAGTGACCTTTTGCCCGACACCGCGCAATTTCTCTTCACCCAGGGTGGTCCAGTCACCGCCGCAGTAATTGGCGAATGCCTGGCTGGCGACGATCTCGCGCGCGTACTTTTTGGTCAGGCCCTGCAGCCGCTGCACCTCGTTGACGGCGGAACCGAAGGCGGAAAAGGTCAGGCGGTCCTTCAGGCCGACATTGCCGAACATGACATTGCCGACATGCAGGCCAATGCCGTAGCGAATGTCGCTCAGGCCGTCCTTGCGCCGGTCCCGGTTAAGCTCCGCCACGCGGGCCTGTGCCTTGAAGACAGCCGAAAGGGCCGCCTGGCAGGCGACCTTTGACGGGTCCTTGTGCCGGCCGCAGGGGTAGACCGCCAGAAATCCGTCGCCCATGAAGCTGAGGATTTCGCCGCCGCCGCGATTGAATGGCGCTGCGATCGCATCGAAGAAATGATTGAGCGTATCGATATAGGCCTGGCGGCCTTCTCGCTCGGCCAGCATGGTCGACTGGCGCATGTCGCCCATCACCAGGGCGGCGCGGATCGTTTCGCCGTCACCCCGGCGAATCTGCCCGTTGAGAACGCGCTTGCCGGCATTGCCGCCGAGATAGGTGGTCAGCATGTTGTCGGCCAGCTTGCCGAGAACCGCCATTTTGGCGGCGACAGCCAGATGGTTCTGCAACTTCAGCAGCGCGCCGATCATGCTTTCGCTGAAACCGGCGCTGCTGTCCGTCGACCAGGAGCCCATCATGCCCTGTGTCGACTCGCCGCTGAAGGGCTGCACGAAGGCCAGATAATCCGTCACGCCCTGCTTCTTCAATTCGTCGAAGATGGGGAATTCATGCGGCCCGTCCGCATCGATGCGCCGGCGCACATGCTCCAGATTGTTGCACAGGAGATAGTAATAGGGGCTGAGCAGGAAACGTTCGGGTTTTTCACCCGCATTGTGGCGATAGCCTTCCACCACAAGACCGCTGGCGCGCTGCCAGGTGAAGCCAAGCGCATCGTAAAGCGGGTGCAGCATGGAGAAGGTCAGATGGACCCGCGCAATCGGCAGCCCGGCCGCGGCAATGCGTTCACAAAAACCGCGTATGATTGTCTCAAGATTCTCACCGGCGAGAGAAGAACGTGTGAGCCAGTCTGCGACCTTGTCGAGAAGTATGGTGGAAACATCCGTTTGCGTGCTCATCACTCGTCCTTGTCCTTGCGAACCGCGTCCAGCTTCGATGCGCTGTTCCGTGATCGGCGGGGCACATGAAAAATCATACCCAAAACAAGCAGATACGGAAACAAGATGAGCGAACGGGACGGCGGTGTCAACGCTGGCAGGGGAGCTGCCAGCTGCAAACGCAGTGTCCGGTTCTGTGCGGATGGATGGCTGGGCGGATGGTTCTCTATCGATCCTGATTGTGTGGTGACAGTGAGATGGGCATGTCACCGATCTGAAACAATAGAGCCGCGGCGGTTAATTCGCCGGTTCGGGGCGTTCTCCTGACAACCTCCTGTCAGCAGGCCGCCAGACCGGGCTTGCCGGCGCATCAACTGTTTGTGACAGGCCGGATGAAGCCTGCCTTGCTTGACAGCGGTGGCCGGACCAGCCATCTAAACCGGACGCATTCCGGGCCGCCGCTGCGCCCTCAACCGCATCCGCTCACGCGGCGTGCTTCGCAAAGAAGAGATCGCCTTGGCCGTTTCCTCCTCTCCCTTCTCCGATCTTTCCGCCAAAATCGATGCGCGCACCGCCCAGGCGGGGGTGATCGGGCTTGGTTATGTCGGGCTGCCGCTCGCCATTACTCTTGCCCAGAGCGGGTTCTCCGTTACCGGCTTTGATATCGATCCGAAGAAGATTGTCGCGCTCGATGCCGGCCGTTCCTATATCGAGGCGGTGACCGACGCGGCGCTCGGTGCGCAAACGGCGCAGAACCGGTTCCGGTCGACAAGCGATTTTACCCGGCTTGCCCAGTGCGATGTGATCGTCATCTGCGTGCCGACGCCGCTGACCAAGCACAGGGATCCCGACCTGTCCTTTGTCGAAGCAACCTGCCGCTCGATTGCGGCGACGCTGCGGCCCGGCCAGCTTGTCGTGCTTGAATCGACAACCTATCCCGGAACCACCGATGACATCGTCAAAACCATTCTGGAAAAGACCGGCCTCACATCCGGTGCGGATTTCTTCCTCGGCTTTTCGCCCGAGCGGGAAGATCCCGGCAATCGCGACTTCCAGACCTCGACCATACCGAAGATCGTTGCGGGCGATGGGGAGGAGGCCAGCCGACTGATGCAGGCTTTCTACGGTGCGGCGGTCAAGACCGTTGTTCCCGTCTCGTCCAATGCCACGGCCGAGGCGGTCAAGCTGACGGAGAACATCTTCCGGGCGGTGAACATCGCGCTTGTCAACGAATTGAAGACTGTCTATGCCGCCATGGGTATCGACATCTGGGAGGTCATTGAGGCGGCCAAAACAAAACCCTTTGGCTACATGCCGTTTTATCCCGGCCCCGGCCTCGGCGGCCACTGCATACCGATCGATCCCTTCTATCTCACCTGGAAATCGCGCGAATATGAACTGCCGACCCGCTTCATCGAGCTGGCAGGCGAGATCAATTCCGCCATGCCGCGCTATGTGGTCGGCAAACTGGCCGAAGCGCTGGATATGAGGGCAGGCAAGGCGCTCAGCCGCTCGCGCGTGCTGGTTCTCGGGCTTGCCTACAAGAAGAACGTGCCTGATATCCGCGAAAGCCCGTCGCTGCGCCTCATTGAAATCATTGAGGAGCGTGGCGGCCATGCGGACTACCACGATCCGTTTGTCGGCGAGATACCCTCGACCCGTGAATATATGGCGCTCAAAGGCCGTGCATCCGTGCCTCTGGATGAGAAAACCGTGAAATCCTACGATGCTGTCCTGGTTTCGACCGACCATGACGGCGTGGATTATGCGGCGCTGGCCGAATGGTCGCCGCTGATCGTCGATACGCGCAATATTTTCACCAGGCGCGGGCTCGCCGCCGGGCATATCGTCAAATCCTAGGACTAGGACAGCTTGGCCTTGAGATTGGCGGCCGCCATGGCATAGCCGCCCGATGCCCCGTCGATGAAGTGCATGTGGTTGCGCGCCATGGCGGTGGGGACAAGACAGGTCATCAGGGCAGAATCCTGCCGGTGCAGGCCAAAACGGGCAGTACCCGCCTTGGATGCATTTTCCAGCAGGGCCTCGATGCGCTGCAACCGGGTGGAATCGATATCAATCGTCATCTTCAACCCGTCATCGAACTTGCGGAAATCCGAGTTCTGCGCCACGTCGCGCTTGTACTGTTTCGGGTCGAATTTTCCCCAATGCAGGCCAAGTCTGTCCAGAGTAACGGTCAGGGCGATCTGCGCGAGGATCGCGATCTTGCGGATGAGGCGTTGTCCCTTGCGGGCCGTCGCGCGCGCTTCCGTCTCCACGCCGCTGGTGTTGAACGTGATCGGCGGCCCGTCCTCCGGCAGAGGATGGGCGCCGCGATTCTGTTCGGCGGCAATCGCGACAATCTCGGCAACAAGCTGCTGGAACGGCGCTGTTGCCCCCGCATCGCCGGGAACTGCGATGATCGACAGGATTTCACCATTGCGCGCCTGAATGGGATTCCACCGGCAGGAAAGCCCCGTCAGGTCGGGGCGCGATTCGGATGGACCGGCGGCGATGGCATATTTGCCGGCTTTCATCTGTGCTTCCGCCCAGCTGCTGCCGCCGCCCGTGAACATCGCGTAGAAGACCTCGGGACTGGCGCTGAAGCGGGCGACGCGCACGTCAAGCCCTTGCGCCTTGATCTCGCTCATCGGCACGAGGGCGGCGCGCAGGGTCAATTGCAGGTCCGCATGTACCCAGGCCTGCACCGCGGCAAGGGCTTCCCGCGCCCGCGCGGCCGCGGAGGCCGGAATGGCGACAAGCGCGCCATCGCCGCCGAAGACGAAGGGGTAGTTGTGCCTGCCGAGCGCATTGAGCAGGGCGGAGATGACGCTTGCGCCTGCCATGTTCACGGCCTTGTAACGACCGGCTTCGATCGCCTTGGTCGAACCGACAATATCGGCAACGGCGAGCAGCCAGTCGCCGGGGAGAGGCTGATAATTGCGCGCATCGGCCACGCCTTCGAATTCAACGAAGACGGGAAGCGAATCGAAGAAATCGTCATTTGCGATGGCGCCCATGCAAGGCAATTAGCATATTGTGCGGGAACAGGCGACGGGCAGGGTGAATATGGCGATGGCGCGGGCCTGCCGCCAGGGCAAAACAGGGCCGGACGAACCATACGCGCAGGAGTTGTAGCCACACGTCGGGCGATCGCAACAGTCCGGAGGCAATGCCCGAATTTTGAGGTAAAATGACCGGAAATGCCGGATAATTTACTTCAAAAGGCACGCGTATGTCTGGTTTGTTGAGATTGATACTGGTAATCAGAGGTTGCAAGCGGCTTTCAATCTTTGATAGAACAACTGCTAATTGTTTTTTGCAGCAATTATGTGAAAAACTGCAAATACAATTGTTCATCGCCTTGTCTGCCTGTCTGTCTCGTGCGAGCATGAAGGAGCTGTTAGTTCCATGCGATTAAGAGCCATCTGAAATCCAGAAGAATACCGTTGCGGAAGCCGGCACTTTGCGGGCCAAGAGGAATGACTTGTATCCAATGCTGCTTGAACTGGCTCATTTTCCCGATTTTCAAAAGGGTCTGTTCAAGGACGCGGTGGCTTCGGATACGCTTGCAATGCTCAACGATGTCAAAGCGCAGATTGGCTGCCGCCACATCGCCCATGTCGGCCACCCCGAACCGCGTCCCGGCAGCGAAGTGGTGGATGAGAACGTTCCGCTGCTGATGACCTATCCGGTCAGCTGGATGTTGCGTTATTTTGCCAAGGATTATCTGAAGATCGATCCGGTGATGCAGGGAATGGCGCTGTTTCCGCCGCGTGCCGACGCGCCCGGCACGATCAGCGACCTGACCGCCGACATGACCCTTTCGCTGGCGGTTAGACGGTATCTCATGGATGCGGAACGGCGCGGGCTTGGCAATCTGTACCTTGCGATTTGCGCGACGAATGCCTTCGGTTTCCGCGGGATCACGCTGTTCAGCTTCGACGTGGAAAAGGCGGAGCAAGGTGCCTTTGTCGAGCGCAGGCGCAAACAATTATCCGCAGCATCCGCCCGGATTCACAACGCCTTGCACGGCACCCGCAATCCGGCCCTGGCTGCGATTGTCGCCAATCTTTTGACCAAGCGCGAGATCGACTGCCTGTTCTGGGCGGCGAATGGCAAGACCGATGGTGAAATCGGCGAGATTCTCAACATTGCACGCTGGACGGTGGTGACCTATCTGCAGAATGCCAAGAACAAGCTTGGCTGCTCCAACCGGACATCGACCGTGGCGACAGCCCTTGCTCTCGGCGTGATCGACATACCCACGGTTGCCAAGGCCTATCTCTAGGGAGGCGGCTATTGCGCCTTTGCCGATGCTGAGAGTTGCGGCAGGCGGGCATTCTCGAATGCCTGGGCCAGCAATGCGGTGTTTTGCGCCGGGCTGTGGCCGGTCTCGGCAAATCGCAGATGGTGCAGGTCGATCTCGGCGCTTTCGGATGACAGCGTCAGGCGGAAATAGGCATTGACCCCCATATTGCTGAATTCGAGATCAAGCATGACTTTCGGTGCGGTGTTCCAGTCCAGTGCATATTCACCGCCAAGGCCGAATGTCAGCGTATCCGGATAGAATGTCAGCTCCGTTGCTGAATTGACGATGTCGGCAATGTTGCCGAACAGTTCGCAGCGGATGAAGGCAATATAGTCGGCAACATCCACGAGACGGAGATCCTGGATGACTTCTGTCAGGTGGTTTGAAATGATTTCAACCCGGGCAACCGAATATTGCGTTCTCTTCATCTGCTGTTTACCCGATTGGAAACGACTTTATTATTTACGTCGTACATTAACGAATTGGATCAGTTCTGCCACGGCTTTGTAGAATTCCGGCGCAATGGCGTTATTCACTTGAACTTGCTTATACAATGCACGCGCCAGTTCCACATTCTCGAAAACCGGTATGTCATGTGTCGAGGCAATCTCCCTGATTTTGAGAGCAATCAGATCCTGCCCCTTGGCGACCACGATAGGGGCCGGATCTTTCGCCGGACTGTAGCGTAGAGCAACGGAGAAGTGTGTCGGATTTGCGACGATGAGCGTGGCGGTCGGAACCGAGGCGATCATGCGCTGGCGTGCCCGGTCACGGCCGAGCGAGCGCAACCGCGCCTTCAGCAGCGGATCGCCCTCCGCCTGCTTGTGCTCGTCCTTGATCTCCTGCTTGGTCATGCGCAGTTCGCTGCGCCAGTGGATGCGGGCCCAGGCAAGGTCGAAGGCTGCCAGCGCGGTTACGGCAATTGTCACCGACGCCAGAAGCCGGGTGATGTTGCTGCGGATGAGCTCGGGCAGCTGGCTGGGCTCGGTGATGATCGTATCGACGAAAAAATGGCTGTTGCGGAAGAACATCATGAAAACGATGATGCTGGCTGCCGCGAACTTGAACACCGACTTGAGGAATTCGACGCGCCCGGATGCGCCGAAAATGCGCGTCCAGCCCTTGGCGATGGACACGCGCGAAAACTGCGGCTGGATGCGGTCAAAAACCATGCGTGGGGCGTTCTGCAGCACCGATGCCAGAATGCCGGCGGTGGGAATGATGATGAACACCGGAAGCAAGGCCGCGCCGACCGCCAGGCCGACGATGCCGAACAATTGCCGGGCATCCTGCGCGCTGTTGAGCCGCCATTCCTCCGGCTTGTCGAGCAGGGCCGAGAGGAACGCCACCAGTTTCGAGCCACTGGGAATGGCAACGAAAACCATGATGACGAGAAAGGCGGCGATGGAGGCGAGAATCGGCGCTTCGCGTGAGACCGGCAGATTGCCTTTCTCCATCGCATCACTGATTTTCTTCTCAGTTGCTTCCTCGGTTTTACTCTCTTTGTCGGGTCCGTCCGACATGCTCTAGAGGCTGCCGATCATGCTTCGGGTTCTTGCGGTTCGAGCTTGATATCGCCGCGTTCGGCAAGGGCAATCGCCGTGCGGGCAATCGAGCGCCGTGCCTCGGTGACGGTATTGGCGTTGATGTTTGTCTGGCTCGACAGTTCGGTTTCAACCATGCGCCGTCCGCGTGTCGACAGGGACTGCAGGATGAGTTCCTGCAGGCGTGGCTCGCAGCCATGCAACGCCGAGGTAACCACATCCGTCTGGATTTCATCAAAGAGGATGAGGCGGGCGCGCTGCGATATGCGCACGATGTCCTCGAAGGTGAAGAGCTTGGCCTTGATCTTGGCAAGGTCTTCGGCGCCAAGATCGGTGAGGCTCGCCAGCAGTTCGTCGATCTCCGATTTTTCCAGCTGGTTGATGATATTGGCAACGGTGCCGTGATGGCTCTTCTCTCCGCCGCCATTGTCCTTTCCGGTGACCTCGCGCTGCAGGATGCCTTCCAGCATCGCTATGGTCGATGGCCCCACCTTGCGGATATGCAGCGTGCGCTGGATGATCGCGCCGCGCTCCTGCGGGCCAAAGCCGATCAGCAGCCGCGCGGCGATATCGGAAGGCAGGCGCGAAATCACATAGGCCGTCACCTGGGGATGCTGCGTCGACAGATAGGCTTGCAGGACGTCAAGCGGCACGCGCGGCAGGATATCCCAAACGGATTCCTGCGTCAGCAGCTCAGGACGGCGGTTCTCGATGACCGCGCTGGCCTCTTCCGCCGACAGTGTTTCGCGCAGCAGCCCTTCAAAGCGCATGCCGGCTTCCGAAACCGGCGCGCCGTCGGCGAAGGCGTTTTCGAATTCCTTGACCAGCTCTTCGAAATCACCGGGGGTGATCGGCTCGAGCTTGCGGGCATGGCCGGCAAGCGAACGTAGATCGTCCGCATTGAAATGTTTGAGAAGCCGCGAGGCGGATGGCCGCCCGATCGCCACAAGCAATGCAGCCACCTTTTCCGGGCCTGTCAGGTCCTGGATGGTGTTTTCGCCCTGAGGTGTGTCTTGATCGCTCATGCGGTCTGGCTTCTCGTGCTTTTCTGGAGGAAGGCGGTCTGGCGGCGGACGGCTTAGCTGCCGCTGCCGATGACTTCGGTCAGGCTGACGCCGAAGCGCGAGGAGTCATCCTCGAGGACGATGACTTCGCCGCGCGCAATCACCCGCCCGTTGACGACGATATCGACGGGATCGCCGATCTGCTTGTCGAGGGTCACGACAGCGCCGCGGCCGAGCTTCATGAGATTGGCCACCGGCATCGACGTGCTGCCGAGAACAACTTGTACATCAACGGGAATGCCCATGATGAGATCGATGTTCGGTTTCGATCCGGCGGGCTTGCGGCTTGGCTGCGGTTCGTCGCGCTTGAGATCTTCGATTGCTTCGTTGAGCTCGTCTTCGATGGAATTCTTGTCGGAAATGGCCATGATGGGAAATCCCGTTCACACTGGGTTAAAGGACGGCATTCGCCACGTCAGCACTGCGGACGATGCGATTGACGAACACGGGCAGGACTTTCGCCGGAGCCGCGGGCTGGTTGTGGATAGGCGTGCCGTGACGGGCCTCGGCCGGCGCCGCCGGAACCGGCTGCACAAAGGCGGGGGCGGCAACGCGCTGGGCGGCATCGGCGGCCGGGAAGGGGCGCACATTGTCCTTGAACTCGTTTTTCGCGCGTTCGACCATGCGGATGGTGCGCGTCATTTCCGAACGGGCGCGATCGGAATCCTTGAGTTTGGCTTCCAGGCGCACGCTTTCGTCGCGGCAGGTCTCACGCTCATTCTGCAGGATAAGCAGCGCCTGCTCGAGGCTCCGGGCTGAACCCGCCACCTGCTGCGCCATGGCGCGGCTCATGGCCGTCAGCCGGTTGGCCTTGCGCAGGGCGACGAAGAAGACCGCAAGCCCGGTTGCAATCAGGGCAGCGGAAATGAGATTAGCCAGCAGCAAGCTCATCGAGCAGGTCCTCTTCTTCATTGATCGGGTCGGTGATGCGCACCGTGAATGCCGTGCCGGTCTTGCCCAGACGGCATTTGTAGAGTGCCTGTTTGCCGCTGCGCAGGCGCACCTGATTGATGGCGTCCTTGGGCAGCTGCAGAATCTGGCCGGGTTTCAGGAGGGCGATCTGTTCGAGCGTCATCGATCCCTGTTGGATGAAGGCCTCGATGTCGATATGCGCCCGGCTCACTTCCAGGCGCAGTTTCTTGGCCCAGGTTGGATCGGAATGGTGTGCCGGCTGTTGCAGCATCCGCGCGATGGCATCCTGCATGGGGCGGAAGCTCGAGCGCGGCATCATGATGATGATCTGGCCGCTGTGCCCGCCAACCTTGAGGAGCATCGTGCAGCATATCATGCGCGTGTCGGTCACCGAGGCAACCGAAAAATGCGCGGCTTCCGTCAGTTCGGCGGTCTGGAACAGCGTGTCGCTGCCGCCGGCGAACATGTGATCCAGCGAAGCTGTGACATCGGTGAAAATCTGCCGGGCAACGCCAAGATCGACCGATGTCATTGGCCGGTGCGGCTGGTGATCCTGGTTGGCGCCGGACCCGAAAAGCGCATCGACGCCGCAATCGACGAAGGCGCGGTCGGCGGCCAGCAGCAGGCGCGATGCCCATTTGACCACCTGCACAGTTCCAACCAGCCCCGAGCGCATGAGGGTGCTGGTGATGGCATCCTTCTCGATCGATTCCATGCGGACGAATTCCGCCGCTACGGCGACGTCGGACTGGCTGGCTATTTTGCCGGCAAATGTCGTTACGAGATCGCGGAAGACGGCTTCAAGGGATTTGAGATCGTCCACCGACATGCCGGCGGCGCGCAGGATGCTTTCCGCCAGCACATCCGGTCGTTTCTGTTCTGTCTCGACATCCATTGTTCAGCCTATGCCGCTTGCTGCATCGGAACGGTGGAGATGGTTTCCTGCTCGACCACGTCGATGGACGGACGATCATAGGCCGAAATCGTCTTGCGTCCATATTCGAGGGCGATCTGCGGCAGGGCGCCGTTCATGTAGGCAAGCAGCGTCTGCTTGACGATCATGTAAAGACGGTTCTGCTTTTCGCGCGTCGTTTTGATCTTGGTGGCAATCGGGCCGACCACGCCGTAGGACAGAAAGATGCCGGCGAAGGTGCCGACCAGCGCGGCGCCGATCAGGTGACCCAGCACCTCGGGCGATTCATTCAGCGCGCCCATGGCCTTGATCACGCCGAGCACCGCAGCAACGATGCCGAGTGCCGGCAAACCTTCCGAAATGGCCACCATGGCATGGTATGGCTTCAGCTTGTCACGGGAGATCGTGTGGATTTCCTCGTCCATCAGCGCTTCGATTTCGTGCGAGCGGGCGTTGCCGATAATGATCAGGCGGCAGTAGTCGCAGATGAACTGTGTCAGATCATGGTTCTTCAGGACGCTTGGAAAGGCCTGGAAAATCGCCGATTCATTGGGATTGTCGATGTGGACTTCCACCTCGTTGCGCGATTTGGCGCGCAGTTCCCGCATCAGGGCGTAGAGCACGCCGAGCACATCGAGATAATCACGCTGCTTGGGGACCTTGTTGGTGAAGGCTTCCATGCAGGCGCGTCCGGTATCCTTGACTGCCGAGAAAGGATTGGCAACCAGGAATGTGCCGAGCGCCGAGCCGCCGATGATGACGAATTCCCACGGCTGCATGAGGACACTGACATGCCCGCCCATGGCAATGAAGCCGCCAAGGAGACATCCCATCGTTACAACAAGTCCAACAAGGATACCCAAAGCACTCTCCTGCAAATATTGCCAGCCAGCTGGTACTAGCAAGTGCGGCTTGCGTGAACCTTGCAGACGGAAGCAGGGGAGCCTTGGCTGGAATTGCGCGGACAGCTTCAGGCAAGCTTGCTTTGGCACAGATAGGCGAAAGCCTTGGGAGTGCCATTGCCATGATCAACACGATGACCAGCTACAAACTGATCTCTTCGAATCTGACACGTTCGCTGACAAGGGTGGCGCAGGAACCGGCCGTCCAGCGCGACACGGACTATTATCTGAAGAATATCGGCAAGGTGAAAACCATTGACGACTTCATGAAGAATGACCGGCTGTACAAATATGCCCTGAAGGCCGTCGGCCTGGAGGACATGGCCTTCGCCAAGGCCTTTATCCGCAAGGTCCTCACCGAGGGCACCGGCAAGGACAGCTTTGCCAGCAAGCTGACGGACAAGCGCTACATGGAGTTTGCCACCACCTTCGATTTTGCCAAGCTTGGCGACAAGGCGACGAGCCAGCCGGCCGTGCTCAAGCCGGTGACGGACAAATATGCGCGCCAGACGCTGGAGCAGGAAGCCGGGCAGGACAATGAAGGCGTGCGGCTTGCGCTCTATTTTGCCCGCAAGGCGCCCACGATCACCAATGCCTATGAAATCCTTGGCGACAAGGCCTTGCTCAAGGTGTTCCAGACGACCTTTTCCATTCCGGCGCAGACGTCGAACATGGATATCGACCGGCAGGCCAAGATGGTCACCGACAAGCTCGACCTGAAATCCCTAAGGGACCCGGTGAAGCTCGAAAAACTCCTCACCCGGTTTACCGCGATGTATGAAATGAACAATCCCTCGACCGCTTCCGCCATTCCCTCGCTGCTGATTGGCGGCGACACGCCAGTCGGTATCTCGCAAAGCATCCTGATGACCCTGCAGTCATTCAAGCTGGGTGGCCGCTGATGGAAAACTCGATCTATGTCGGCCTGTCCTCGCAGATATCGCTGGAGCGCCGTCTCGACGCTTTGGCGCATAATGTGGCGAACATGTCGACGCCGGGCTTTCGCGCCACGGGCATGAAATTCGAAACCATGGTGTCGAAGGCGGCCGAAGATTCCAGCTTCGTTTCGGCCGGTCAGAGCTATATCAAGACGGAAGCGGGCCCGATCAGCCAGACCGGCAACCCCCTGGATATCGCCGCGAAGGGCGACGTGTGGTTTTCGCTGCAGACACCGGCCGGGCAGGTCTATACCCGTGACGGCCGCATGCAGATGACGTCGGCGGGTGAGCTGCGCTCAGTCAAGGGATATCCTATCCTGGATGCGGGCGGGCAGCCCCTGGTCATTGATCCCAACGCCGGTCCGCCGGAGATCTCGGCCGACGGCGCGATCTATCAGAACAAGCGCCAGCTGGGCTCCATCGGCCTGTTCACGATCAGTCCCAATGCCAAGCTGACCTATTTCGACAATTCGGCTGTTATTCCGAGTGTCGCCGCGCAGCCGACCATCGACAATCCGCATGCGGGCGTTGTGCAGGGCGCCATCGAGGGATCAAACGTCGACGCGATCGGCGAGATGACCCGGCTCATGAGTGTTACCCGTGCCTTCGAACGGGTCGATGCGCTGCTGCGCGGCAATGAGGGCACTTTTTCCGAAGCCATCAAGACACTCGGATCGAAGACCTGATGCACCGTCTCTCTGACCCGGCCGGATAAGCATGCAGGATCTGGAAGCAGCGCTGCCGACAATGAGCACCGGGACAGGCAGTCTCGAGGCGCTGGCGCGGCTTGTCTCGCAGGTCGTGACGGCGCCCGCGCCAGTGGCCATCGGCGGTTACGTCAACGAGGTGTCGCGCTCCGCCATCGGCGTGCGCGGTATTTCGGAACGGGCGCAGCTCGGTGATATGGTGACCATCCGCAGCGGCGGCCAGCTGCATCCAGCCGAAGTGGTACGGATCGAACAGTCGCGCGTGCTGGTCAAGCCGTTCGATGACCGGATCGTGCCGTCGCTTGGAACGCCTGTCTTTCCCGAGGGGCCGTTTCGCATTGCGCCCGCACCCGACTGGAAGGGGCGGGTCATCAATGCCCTTGGCCTGCCGCTCGACGGCAAAGGCCTGTTGACTGCGGGCGACAACCCCAAGCCCGTGGATTGCCCGGCTCCGCTCGCCATGAACCGCAGCCGCGTCGAAATCGGCCTGCGCACCGGCGTCAATGTCGTTGATGTCTTTGCACCGATGTGTTTCGGCCAGCGCATGGGCGTCTTTGCCGGGTCCGGCGTCGGCAAATCCACGCTGCTGGCCATGATGACCAAGGCGACGGATTTCGACACGGTTGTCCTGGCCCTGACAGGCGAGCGCGGCCGCGAAGTGCGCGACATGCTCGAAGACACCATGGCCGGCAAGCTCGGCAAGACCGTCACCGTTGTGTCGACCGGCGATGAAAGCCCGATGATGCGCCGGCTCGCCCCCAACACGGCAACGGCCATCGCCGAATATTTTCGTGATCTGGGCGACAATGTTCTTCTGATCGTAGATTCCGTGACGCGTTTTGCCCATGCGGCGCGTGAAATCGCCATTGCCGCCGGTGAACCGCCGGTCTCGCGCGGCTATCCGCCGAGCGTGTTCAGCCAGTTGCCGCGCCTGCTTGAGCGCGCCGGGCCCGGATTGTCGGACAGCGGGACGATCACCGGCATCTATGCCGTTCTGGTCGATGGCGACGATCACAATGATCCGGTTTCCGATGCGATCCGCGGCACGCTGGACGGGCATATCGTGCTCGACCGCAGCATTGCCGCGCAGGGCCGTTTCCCGGCCATGGATATTCTCGGGTCCATTTCACGCCTGGCGCAGCACAACTGGTCGCCGGAACAGGCGAAACTTGCCACCAGCATGCGGGGGCTGATTGCGCGCTTCGAGGAGACGCGCGACCTGCGCATGATCGGTGCTTATCAGGAGGGGGGCGATCCCCTGCTCGATCAGGCCGTGCATCTGGTTCCACGCATTTACGACGCTATGCAGCAGACACCGGCCTCGCCGCTTTCGCTCGATCCCTACAGCGATCTGGCGGCGGCACTTCGGCCAAAGGAGGGGGCATGACCAAACAGAAGACCACGGGCCTGGCGCCTGAAAGCGATCCGGCAGCGGAGATTCCCGTGCCCCGCCAGCGTGACAAGCGTTTCGACGGCTATATCAAGGGCGCGGGATTTGTCCTTGCAACCATCTGCGCCATCCTGCCCTTCGTGATGTATTACGACATCTGGGAAGCGCGGCCCAAGCCGGAAGCGACCGGTAAAACCGTCCGCGATCCCCTGGACCGGACAAATCAGAAGGTCGTGCGCAAGAACAACGGAACCGAGGTTTCGCTGTCGAAAACCAAAAGCGGCGAACTGGACCTCATGACCACGGCAACCACCTCGGCGCTCACCGGCGACCGGCTCGCCGGGATCAACGCCGCCAGCAAGCAGCCTTTTCCCGACAAGCCGGTGTTCCTGGTGCGCGAAGTGGTCGGCGGTCTGGTGATGATCGAAGACAATACCGGCTACTGGTTTGTCGAAAAGGGATCGCCCCTGCCGGATGGAAGCACACTGGTGGCGATAGAGCGCGGCAATGGCAATGGTTCGTGGCAGATCAAGACATCCGACGGCGAAGTGATCAGCCGGACAAACTGATCAAATGCCTCGTGGCCGGCGCATAAGTTCCGTGGCTGTCCGTGCCGCAAGTCTCACGCAAGATTGACCGCATAGAGTGACCTCCATTGATTGGTCCGGGACGCGAGGCAGGCACATGCAGGGGATTCATCTGTTCGAATTGGCATCACGTCAGGCCGAGTGGCTGTCCGTCAGGCAGGCCGCGGTTTCCGGCAATGTCGCCAATGCCAATACGCCGGGTTTCAAGGCGCGGGACGTGGAGCCGTTCAAGGACGTGCTGCAGCAGACGCAGCTGACCATGGCGGCGACAAATGCGAAACACCTTGAAATCAATGCATCCGGCATCGCCGCCACCGCCCTGCGCAAGAACGAAGTAACGGAACAGAACCATTCGAAGAACACGGTCAGTCTCGAAGCCGAAATGGTCAAGTCCGGCGAGATCAATCGCCAGTTCGCGCTCAACACCAGCATCGTGAAGGCCTTTCACCGCATGATGCTCTCCGCAGTAAAGGGCTGAAACCGATGTCAGATCCGCTCCAGGCCGCGCTCAAGGTTGCCGCTTCCGGCCTCAACGCCCAGTCGACCCGCCTGCGCATCGTTTCGGAGAACCTGGCCAATGCCCAGTCGACCGGCAAGACGGCGGGCAGCGATCCCTATCGCCGCAAGACTGTCTCCTTTGCCACCGAGCTTGACCGCAGCAGCGGCGTCGAGACCGTGCGCATCGCCGAAGTCGGGCATGACGTTTCCGCCTTTACCGAAGAATATGATCCAAGCCACCCGGCCGCCAACACCAAGGGCATGGTCAAATATCCGAATGTGAACATGGTCGTCGAAATGGCGGACATGCGCGAAGCCAATCGCTCCTACGAAGCCAATCTCCAGGTGGTCAAGCAGGCACGTGAACTGATTGCCATGACCGTCGATCTCTTAAGGAATTCCTGATGATAGACCAGCTCCTCAGTGTCTCCACCCGCAACGCTCTTTCCAAGCTGTCGGAAACCGTCAACCCGGCATCCATGCCCGGCGCCGCTTCTCCGGCAGCGGCAACCGGCCAGCCCTCCTTTGACAGCGTGCTGTCGCAGGTTACCGGCAAGCTCCAGAATGCCGAAGCGGTTTCGCTCAAGAGCATGACCGGCGATGTGCCGACGCGTGACGTTGTCAATGCGGTCATGGATGCGGAAAAATCGCTCCAGACGGCGATCGCCATCCGCGACAAGATCGTCCAGGCCTATCTCGAAATCAGCCGTATGCCGATTTAAGGAAAAAGAATGAAAGCGCTCACCATCGCTGCAACAGGCATGAATGCCCAGCAGCTCAATCTGGAAGTGATTGCCAACAACATCGCCAACATCAACACGACCGGGTTCAAGCGCGCAAAGGCCGAGTTCTCGGATTTGCTGTACCAGACCGAGCGCAGTGCCGGTGTGCCGAACATGGCAAACCAGAACATCATTCCCGAGGGCGCGATGGTCGGGCTCGGCGTGCAGACATCGGCCGTTCGCAACCTGCATATTCAGGGCGGTCTCAACCAGACGGGCAATCCGTTCGACGTCGCCCTCAAGGGCCGCGGCTGGTTCCAGATCCAGAACACCGCCGGTGAAACTCTCTATACCCGCGCCGGGGCGTTCAACACCAATGCGACAGGGCAGCTGGTGACGCTCAACGGCAATCTGGTCGAGCCCAACATCGTTGTCCCGACCAATGCCATCGAAGTCAAGATCACCGATTCCGGCCAGGTTTTTGCGAAACTGTCCGACCAGACGCCCATGGTCAATCTCGGCCAGCTGACCATTGCCAATTTTGCCAATGAAGCGGGTCTCGAGCCGCTGGGCGACAATCTCTACAAACAGACCGATGCGTCGGGCGCTCCGGTTGTCGGCGTTCCCGGCGATCCCGGTTTCGGTACGCTGAAGCAGGCCTATCTGGAAAACTCCAACGTGGACCCGGTCAAGGAAATCACCGACCTGATCACGGCCCAGCGCGCCTATGAAATGAATTCGAAAGTCATCCAGGCCGCCGATGAAATGGCATCGGTCGTGTCGAAGAACCTGCGCTGAGGACGATCATGGCGGCGGCAAAGATCATTGGGAACTGGACTCTGCGCGTGCTGGCAGCCGGCCTGTGCGCGCTGGTCTTTTCCGTTGCCGCCCGTGCCGAGCGCATTGCGTTCCTGGTGCCTTCCCAGATCATCTATCCCGGCCAGACCATCGGCAATGCCGGGTTGACGGAAAAGTATTTTACCATCCGCGCCTCCGCTGCCGCCCAGTATGTGCTCACGCCCGATCAGCTGGTCGGCAAGGTCTCGCGCCGGACATTGCTGCCGGGCCAGCCTATCCTCCTGTCGTCGGTCAATGAACCCGACATGGTGCAGCGCGGGGTTCCGGCGGTGCTGGTCTATGACGCCGGCGCTCTCGTCATCACGGCGCGCGGCACGCCGCTGGAGGCCGGGCGCGTCGGGGATTTCATCAAGGTGCGCAACATCGACAGCGGTATCACCGTATCGGGCACCATCCTTGCTGACGGGCGCATACAGGTGGGCATGCAATGATGCGGCGTATCGCGATTGCCCTTCTGGCCTTCCTTGCAACGTCCGCGCTGCATGCGGGCGAATCGTCGCCCAAGGAGAAGGGTTACAAGACACCTGCACAGGCCCAGGCCGCCTGGCAGAAGGAAGCTGACGAAGGACGCTGGGGCGGGCCGGCTTCCCAGTTCGGCGAAGGCGGGGTCATCGTCCGGCTCAAGGATATTGCCGCCATTCAGGGCGTGCGCGAAAACCAGCTCGTCGGCTATGGTCTCGTTGTCGGATTGAATTCAACCGGCGACAGCCTGCGCAACGCGCCCTTTACCGAGCAGTCCATGCGCGCCATGCTCGACAATCTCGGCATCAGCCCGCCGGCCGGCGCGTCGCGTTCCAAGAATATCGCGGCCGTCATCGTCACCGCCAATCTGCCGCCCTTTGCCGGGCGCGGTTCGCGGATCGATATCACCGTTTCATCGCTGGGTGACGCCACGTCGCTCTCCGGCGGTACGCTGGTCATGACGCCGCTCGCCGGTGCCGACGGGCAGGTCTATGCGGCGGCACAGGGCAACCTGATCGTGTCCGGTTTCACGGCGTCGGGCAACGCCGCCACCCTTACACAGGGTGTGCCAACCAGCGGACGCATTCCCAACGGCGCCCTGGTCGAAAAAGAGGTTTCCGGAAATTTCGGCCAGGAGGGTGAACTTCTGGTCGAGTTGCGGCAGCCGGATTTCACCACGGTCGTGCGCATCACCGATACGATCAATGCCTTCGCCAAGCGCCGCTACAACCAGCCAGTTGCCAAGGAGCGCGACGCCAAGTCCATCCGTCTGCGCAAGCCGAAGGATATGACCGCAGCGCGCTTTCTCGCGGAAATCGAAGGCCTGCCGGTGCCGACGGATGAAGTGGCGCGCGTCGTCGTCGATGAGCGCACCGGGACCGTGGTCATCGGTGAGAAAGTGCGGATATCGCGGGTCGCCATCAGCCATGGCACCCTTTCAGTCAAGGTCACCGAGACACCGACGATCATTCAGCCGGAACCGTTCAGTGACGGTGTGACGGCGGTTGAGCCCAACACCAATATCCAGGTCCAGCAGACCTCCAAGATCGGCGTGCTGGGGGGAACCGACCTTGAAAGCCTGGTGAAGGGTCTCAACCAGATCGGCGTGAAGCCGCAGGGCATCATCGCCATCCTTCAGGGCATCAAGACGGCGGGCGCGCTGCATGCGGAGCTGGTGGTCCAATGAGTGCTGCAATGACCATGGGACGGAACATGACGGCGTCCTGCAAGGCTGCTCTATTCCTGCTGGCGATATGCTTGCTGCCATCCGCTTCGATGGCGCAGGATGCGGCTCCCAAGGATGAAACCGGGCAGGAAATCGGCCGTTATTGCACCAACATCACCGACAAGGCCGCCGATGCCCGCTATGCCATGCAAACCCGCGAGCTGGAGCAGTTGCGGGCCGATATCGACAGCCGCATCCAGGAACTGGAAGCCAAGCGCAAGGAATATGAAGTCTGGCTGAAACGGCGCGACGAATTCGTCGACAAGGCTGAGGATTCGCTCGTGGGCATCATTTCCAAGATGCGGCCGGATGCAGCTGCAGCGCAGATGGCGCTGATGGGCGACGAGCCCGCCGCCGCGCTGCTGCTGAAGCTCAATCCCCGTGTTTCCAGCGTTATCCTGAATGAAATGCCCGCGGAAAAATCCTCGCGCCTTGCCCGCGTGATTGTCGGATCCCGCGTGGTCACAAAGAAAGAAAGAACCGCGCAATGAAAAAAGCGGCATCCCTGCTTGCCATCGCCAGTGCCGTTGCCCTTTCGGGATGCGCCGACAATTTCCGCGATCTGAACCGCACGCCGCAGATGTCGCCGGTGGGCGCGGGCGTCGGGCAGAGCTTCAGCGTTTCCGATCCGTCCTACTATCCGACCCAGCCGCAGCCGAAACGCTATTCGCTGTGGCAGGACCGCGCCGCCGGGTTCTTCCGCGATCCGCGTGCGACCAATCCGGGCGATGTTTTGACCGTCAACATTCTGATCGACGAAAAAGCGACGTTCGACAACAAGAACAGCCGTTCGCGCGTCGCCTCATCCGATGTCGGCGGCAAGGCGGATATCAGCGGCAGCGGCTTCTCTGCTGGCAATATCGGCGGCAATCTCGATCTGAAATCCGATAGCCGCACCAAGGGCGAGGGCAAGATCGAGCGATCGGAGAAAATCGTGCTGAGGGTTGCGGCCATCGTCACCAATATCCTGCCCAACGGCAATCTGGTGATCCGCGGTTCGCAGGAAGTGCGCGTCAATTACGAGTTGCGGGTGCTGAACGTCGCTGGCGTTGTCCGCCCGCGTGATATTTCCGGCGACAATGTCATTTCCTACGAGAAGATCGCCGAAGCGCGCATTTCCTATGGCGGCCGCGGGCGCCAGAGCGAGACGCAGCAGCCGGCATGGGGTCAGCAGATCCTCGATCAAGTATCGCCGATCTGACCGACATGAGCACGCTCGCCGACGATACGACACCCGCACCGAAAGCACCGTCCAGCGTGGCGATCATTGCTGCGGTGGCGGTTCTCACCCTGATTGCGGCGGCCGGTGGCTGGTTTCTCGGAACACAGCTCGGCCTGAATGTCCCGGCCGGTCAGGCCGCGGGAACCGGCGAGAAGACGCGTCCTGCCGGTGCCGACGTGCCATCCGGCAATGTCGTGGCGCTCAAGCCGATCCTGACCAACGTCAAAATCCCGCAGGACGTCTGGATCAGGCTGGAGGCGGGCGTCGTGGCCAAGCCCGGCGAGAAAATATCCGACGAACTGGCGGCAACCGTTGCCGGCGATTTCATGGCCTTCCTGCGCACCGTCAATCTGATGCAGCTGCGCGGGGCAGCGGGGCTGGAATATCTGCGCATGGATCTGCAGGAGAGGGCGCGCATGCGCTCCGAAGGCAAGATCGAGAAAGTGTACATCTGGGCATTGGTGATGGAATGAAACGGCGTCTGCTGACACCCCTGCTGCTGCTCGTGCTCGGCGGCACCGCCATGGCCCAGACGCCGTCGCTGCTCGATGGCCTGATCCCGCAGGGCAGCGCGTCGACCAGCGGCCAGATCATGCAGATGCTGGCGGTGCTGACGGTGCTGTCCATCGCGCCGGGCATCCTGATCATGGCAACGAGTTTCACCCGTTTTGCCATTGCCTTTTCCATGCTGCGCTCCGGCCTCGGCCTGCAGACGACACCGGCCAACCTCGTGATGATCAGCCTTGCGCTGTTCATGACCTTTTATGTCATGGCGCCGGTGTTTGACCGGGCGTGGCAGAACGGCGTGCAGCCGCTGGTCAACAACCAGATCACCCAGGATGTCGCGATCCGCGAGATCACGTCGCCGTTCCGTGAATTCATGCTGCGGCAGGTGCGCGACAAGGATTTGCGGCTGTTCGAGGATCTGGCGGACGAATCCTTCCGCACCAAGGCCAATGAGGCCGTGGATATGCGCATTCTCGTGCCCGCCTTCATGATTTCCGAACTGCGCCGCGGTTTCGAGATCGGCTTTCTCATCGTCCTGCCGTTTCTCGTCATCGACCTGATCGTTGCGACGCTCACCATGTCGATGGGCATGATGATGCTGCCGCCGACGGTGTTGTCGCTGCCGTTCAAGATTCTGTTCTTCGTGCTGATCGACGGCTGGAACATTCTGGTCGGCAGTCTGATCCGGTCGTTTTCGTAACCATGACAAAAATTAATCCTGCCCATTATTGAAACGGTAACAATTCTGGCGTACTCCTGCTCGGCATAACAGGTGACCGCTTCGGTTACAGGCATCATGCCGCTCTGTTAGGTCGGTTCCGATCCGACATGTCCCCATCACATGTATCTTTTATAGGGGCTTTTTTCATGGCCAGCATTCTTACCAACGCGTCAGCAATGACCGCGCTCCAGACACTGACTGCAACCGGCAAAAATCTTGCCACCACTCAGAACCGCATTGCAACGGGCCTGAAGATCTCCGAAGCTTCCGACAACGCCGCTTACTGGTCGATCGCCACAACAATGCGTTCGGACAACGGTGCCAACTCGGTTATCCAGGACGCTCTCGGTCTCGGCAGCTCCAAGATCGATACCGCCTATTCCGCAATGAACAAGGCCATTGATTCGGTAAACACCATCAAGAACCTGGTTCTGGCTTCCAAGAACGCCAGCGCTGAAGACCGCGCCAAGAACCAGCTGCTGATCAACTCGGCTATCGGTGCCCTGAAGGAAAACGCAGGCGCTTCCTATGCCGGTTCCAACCTGCTGACCACCGACCAGGCTGTTGACGCCGCTCCTGCAACGGCAAACTTCAGCACGATCGCTTCCTACAGCCGTGATTCGACCGGCAAGGTAACGACCGGTTCGATCGACGTTGCTCTGGCAAACACCCGTCTTATCGACACGGGCGGCACTGCTGCAACCAAGACCGGTATTCTCGACAAGCAGTTTGCTGTAACCAACGCGGCAACCACACCTGTTACAACACAGACCTCGATCCTGACGATCGACGTTTCTGCTGCAGGCGTCGACAACACGGCGATTGACGGCATGCTGACCGGTATCGAAGCTGCTGCCAAGGGCCTGGCTTCCGGCGCTTCGCAGCTCGGTGCTGCCAAGACCCGCATCGACAGCCAGAAGTCGTTCATCAGCGCGCTTTCGGACGCTGTTGATCGTGGTATCGGCACGCTCGTTGACGCTGACATGAACAAGGAATCGGCTCGTCTGTCGGCTCTGCAGGTTCAGCAGCAGCTCGGCGTTCAGGCGCTGTCGATTGCCAATGCAAGCAACCAGACCATCCAGCAGCTGTTCCGCTAAGGATGACGATCCCTCGGGATCGGTTCTGAATTGGGCCACGCCTTGCGCGTGGCCTTTTTCTTTCCGGCTCTAACTTCGCGCAAGCTTCGGCCTCTATGGTCGGACGACGCAAGCGTGGTGGGCATTGATGGAAAAGAATATCAGACAGTCTCTGGAGCAGTTTCTGGGTGCCATGAAGAAGCTTGGCGCGCGGCGGCTCATCGGGCTCGCCCTTGTCGGCGTCACCCTGTTTGCCACTATTCTTGTCTCCAGCTTTTATCTCAACCGCCCGCAATATGAGACGCTCTATGTCGGCCTCAGCCGCGATGACGTCAACCGCATGGGCATGGCTCTCGGCGAAGCCGGCATTCCGTTCGACGTAAAGGCCGACGGCACCTCGGTGCTCGTCCCGTTCGGCAAGGCGGACCAGGCCCGCATGTATCTGGCCGAAAAGGGACTGCCGACCAGCAACAATGCCGGTTATGAACTCTTCGACAATATGGGCTCGCTGGGCCTTACCTCATTCATGCAGGAGATTACCCGGGTACGGGCGCTGGAAGGCGAAATCTCCCGGACGATCCAGGCGATCCGCGGCATCAAGGCGGCCCGCGTGCATATCGTCCTGCCGGAAAAGGGCAGCTTCCGCCGCGGCGACCAGGCGCCGTCCGCTTCCGTGGTGATCCGCACCGAGGGCGGGTTCTCGATGGAATCGGCGCAGTCGATCCGCCAGCTTGTCGCGGCCGCCGTGCCGCAGCTCACCGCGTCCGAAGTCACCGTTCTCGATACCAATGGACGGCTCCTGGCCTCCAAGGACGACGGCTCGAATGCCGGTGCCGTCATGTCGGCGACGCTGGAGCAGAATGTTTCCGCCTCGGTTGACGACAATATCCGCAAGGCGCTGGCGCCCTATCTCGGCATCGGCCATTTCCAGACGAGCGTCCAGGTGGCGCTCGACACCGACAAGCGCCAGACCAACGAGACCGTGTTCGATCCGGAATCGAAGGTTGAGCGGTCGGTGCGCGTCGTGCGCGAGAGCGGCGATTCAAAGAATTCGAAGAGCGACAACGCGACCGGCGTGGAACAGAACATCCCGCAGGAGGAAATCCAGAGCAAGAATGGCGACAGCTCGACGGAAAAAACCGACAAGCGCGAAGAGCTGACCAATTACGAGGTCAATTCCAAGACGATCTCGACCGTCAGCGACAGCTACCAGATCAAGCGCCTGTCCATTGCCGTCGTCATCGACCAGGCGCGGCTGCTGGCAACAGCGGGCGTTACCCCTGTTCCGGACAAATTCGTCGAGCAGCAGATCGCCAAGATCACAGAACTGGTGGCAACCGCGGCAGGCCTTGACCAGAAGCGCGGTGACGTCATCAACGTGACGGCGCTGAACTTCATGGAAGCGACCGGCGATCAGTTGCAGCCGGCCGCCACGCCGCTGTCGGAGACGATTTTCCGCCAGGCCGGCAGCTTCGTCAATGCCGCTGCGCTTGTCGTGGCCGTCGGTCTCATCCTGTGGTTCGGCGTCCGTCCGCTGATGCGTGAAATGACCAAGCCGCAGGATGCGCTGCAGCTGGCTGCCGGCACCGACGTGACTGTGCCCGATTTCACCGCCGCATCGCGGCCGCAGCCGGCGCTGGCCGCCAATTCCGACCAGAGCCTGCCCTATGACGACCTGAGTGAACTGCGGCGGCGCATGCGCGTTCCCGCGCAGAACCGGCTTGAGCAGATGATCGAGATGGATGAAGAGCGCGTGGCAGCGATCCTGAAGCAATGGGTTCATGAGGCAGCTTGATATGGGCCGTTCGATTGCCAGCATGCTCACCGACTTCACGCCGAAACACGTGCCCGATGACCGGGTGACGGTTTTTGCTGCCGCGACGCGTGAACGGGTTGAAATATCGGAGGATGATGCGGTTGCCGACGATGTCGTCGACCTCATCGATATCGAGCTGAAGATCAAGGAGACCTTCGAGCTCGGCCGGGCCGAGGGGCAGTCGGAAGCCTCCGTGCTGTTCGACGCGGAGAAGCTGCGGTTGGAACGGGATTTCCAGGAACAGCTGGCCGCGGCGGAAGCGGATTTCATGGATCGGATCGGAACCCGCCTGTACGAGCAGGTGGAAGCGGGGCTGGCGGTGATCTCAACGGGGCTGTCGAGCAGTCTTGCAACCGTTCTTTCCCCTCTGGTTGAAAAGAATCTGCGCGAGCGCGCCGTTGCCGGTTTTGCCGGGGAAATTGCGCGGCTGACACAGGGTTTGGAAGGCGTGATGATCGATATTTCCGGGCCGCAGCACCTCATCGATGCCCTGCGCAACCGTCCGGGCATCGATCTCATGCGCTTCACGTTCACCCGGTCGGAACAGCCGGAACTGTCGATGAAACTCGATGATGTGGTTGTCGAAACGCGGCTTGGTCACCTGATTGACGCGGTGAAGGATACGATCCGATGAATATCGACCCGGAAACCCGCCGCGAAATCGTCATTGTCCGGCGCGGCCGCAACGATGGCGAAGACGGGCACCATGGCGGTGTGTGGAAGATCGCCTATGCGGATTTCATGACCGCGATGATGGCATTCTTCCTGGTCATGTGGCTGATCAATGCCGCCAATGAGGAAACCAAGGCGGCCGTTGCCAGCTATTTCAACCCGGTCAAGCTGATGGACCGGCAGGCGCGGCCGAAAGGCATCGAAGCCACGGACAATCAGGAAGGCAAGGTTCGCTTCGAACGGCCCAATTCCACCGATGCGGAAACCAAGAGTGCCCGCAACGAAAAGGAACAGCAGGCGAAGCCGGAGACCGAAGAACGCCAGATGTTCAAGGACCCCTATGCGGTGCTGGCGGAAATCGCCACCGATTCCGGTGTCTTGCAGAACCGTTCCGCCAAGGGCGACGGCGGGTCCAACACTGCCGGTCCGTCCACCGGGGCGGAGGGTGGCGACGCCTATCGCGATCCGTTCAATCCCAATTACTGGTCGACCCATGTGGAGGACGATCTTTTCCCGCTGACCGACAGTCCCGCCGTGCCGCCGCCCTCGCAGGAGCAGCTGGAAAAGCGGGCTGCGGGCGTGGAAGACAAGGCCGGTGCGCAGGCGCAAACGGCCGGAGCAATGGCGGCCGATGCAGCGCAGCAGGCGCAGAAGCTGGAAAAGACTGCAGCTCAACCCGCCGGTGCCTCCGCCAGTGCGCCCGCCGGAACAAATGTCGCTGTTGACGCGGCAAAGGGCGACAAGCAGCCGGATGCGGGCCAGCTTGCATCGGCACGCGAACTTGCCTCGGAAATTTCGAAGAAGACCAGCACTGCCGCCGATGAAAAGGCCCCGGATATTACGGTGGTTCCCACCGATGAGGGGGTCATGATCCAGCTGACCGACAAGGTCGATTACGGCATGTTCGCCATCGGATCGGCCAAGCCCGACAAGCGGGTGGTGCAGGTTCTCGAGCAGATCGGCAAGATCATTGCCGTGCGCAAGGGCGACGTCATCATCAGCGGCCACACCGATGCGCGCCCGTTCAAGAGCGAGACCTATGACAATTGGCGCTTGTCGTCGGCGCGCGCGCACATGGCCTATTACATGCTGACGCGCGGCGGCCTCGACTCAAAACGCATCCTGCGCGTGGAAGGCTATGCCGACCGCGATCCCAAAGTGCCTGCCGATCCCTATGCCGCCCAGAACCGGCGCATCGACATCTTTCTGAAAACGGCCAAGAGATGAAGTGGGGCTCCCGTCTGCGATGGCTGCTGATCGGCCTTGTGAGCCTGCCTCTTGGCACGGCCAAGGCCGACATGCCGTCGCCGGAGCCCTATCTGCTGGTGCGCTCCATGCGCATGCTGCAGGATCAGGTGGCCTCCGGCAAGCCGGAGGCACTGCCCATGCTCAACCGCGTGCTGGGGCACATTGCGGCACAGCTTCAGGCCGCCAATCCGGATGTCTGGCACAAGCCCGCCAACGCCTATGCCATTGTCATCTATCTCCTCAATGGCGGCAATCCGCAGGTCGTGCGCACCATCCTCACCACGACGAAGCTTGAGAGCATCAGTCCCAAACTGATTGCCGGTTCGCTCGCCTATGCGGATGGCAACCCGCTTGGCATCGTCGAGAACTTCAGCGAAGAGCTGCCGCCGGATGTGCCGAGCGAACTGATCGCCTCGATCTCGCTGGTGACGGCAGCGCAGCTTGCCGCCATCGACGTGCCGACGGCATTGAAGCGTCTGGACTATATCCGCTTGACGGCGCCGGGAACCCTCTTGGAAGAGGCGGCTTTGCGGCGCGGCCTGATGATGGCCGCCAATCTGGGCGACAAGGACAAGGTCAGGCTGCTGGCCCGCAATTATCTGCAGCGCTTTGCCCTTTCACCCTATTCGGAGGACTTCTTCCGCCAGCTGGTCGATGCGGTCATGGTGCTGAAGGCCAAGATCAGCAATGACGAGATCGAGGAGATGGCATCTCTGGCCTGGACCGGTGCACGGCTGCCGCTTTACCTGCGCATCGCCCGCGGCGCCATCGTCGGCGGCGACATGCAGCGCGCCCGCTTCATGTCGGAAAAAGCCGAAGCCCTGGCGCAATCGCTGAAAGCTGATGACACGCAGGCACGGCTCTATCTCGGGATCAGCAATGTCGGTACGGAGAAGACCGACGATGCGATGAAAATGCTTTCGGAATTGCCGCGCGACCGCCTGCATGAGCGCGATGTCAAATTGCTGGAAGCAGCGGCAGCGATGGGCGGAAAAATCCTCGAACAGCCGTCTGCCGACACCGCGGAAACACCGCAGCGGTCCCTTGTGAAAGCCGGCGCAGCACCGGCGGACGCCAAGGCAAGGACCGGCGCATCGAGGCCGGCAATCGCGGTTGATCCGATGATCGATGAAACACGCAAGAAGCTCGACGCAATCGATGCGCTTCTAGGGAAGGCCAGGAAATGACCATCGGACCGGATATGCCGCTCAGATCACTCAAGGACGCGATTGTCGGGGAGACAGGCAAGGGAAACCGCCTGCCCGACAAGAAGACGGCCAAGGGCAAGGACGACGCGGTTGACTTCAGGTCCATGCTGGAGGCAAAGCCGCTGCGCCTGCCGGCCGAGGCGGGCGACGGGATGGCGCCGGATGACGTTGCCGCGATGGACGACCAGCCGGAGGTTGAAACGGACGATGATCAGGCAAGCACCGGCCCGTCGGTGCAGGCCCTGTTCGGCCAGTCGATCCTCGCCCTGGAACAGCTGCTTGACCGGCAGCCGCCGGATGGCGGCAGTCAGCTGCGGCATGGGAACAAGCTGGCGCAGGCCGTGGACGCCAATGCGCTGGCCGATGGAGAAACGGCGCCTGATGCTGGCGCGAATGGCAAGGACGAACCGCTCCCGCCTGCGCCGCGCACGGATGCGGCGTCCATTGCTGATGCGGCTGACAAGCCGGCTGCAAAGACCGCTGCCAGTCCTGCAGCCGGGGCTCAGCCGGACAAGTCCGATACCTCGCCGCAGCCAGCCGAGACTGCCTCCACCGATGCACCCAAGGCCCGCGTCAGCGCAAGACAGGCTCCCGAACAGGCGCAGCCGCCCGCCGTCAGCACTCCGGCTCCGGTTGTCCAGCCGGCCCCCGCCGCCGATCCGCGTGCCGCCATGGCAACCCTTGCCGATACAGCACCAGCAGCGCCGCAAAGCCGTCCCGCCATCGCGAATGTCCAGATCATCTCGGACAACAGCACCAGTGCGGCACGAACGCTGGTGATCCAATTGCAGCCGGTCGAGCTTGGCACCGTGACCGCGCGCCTGCGCCTGACCGGCGATGGCATGCATATCCAGCTGATGGCGGAGAGCAAGGCGGCAGCCGAGCATCTGGCCCGCGACCATGAAGCGCTTGGCAAGGCTCTGCAGCGCGCCGGTGTGGCCGATGACGCATCCGCCGTCACCATTTCCGTGATTGATCGCAGCGCAGCAACGGCCAGCGCACAGCCGGGCCAGCAGGCCACGACCGGACAGGACCAGCAGACGGGAAGCCGGGGGCAGGCCGATGCCGGTTCGCAGGGAACACAGGGCGACCGCTCGTCCGGCCAGCAGCATTTTGGAGACAGCAGACCCGATGAAAGCGACGACAAGACTGCCAAATCCATGGCTGATCGCACTCTGTCTCGCGGTCTGGTCGTGTAGCGGCCTGCTGACCGTGCAGGCCGCGCGCGCCGACAATCTCTGCGAGCGCGAAATGCACCGGGCGTCGAGCAAATACGATATACCGATCGGCATTCTCTATGCGGTGGGACTGACCGAAACCGGGCGCAAGGACTCGTTGCAGCCCTATGCCATGAACATCGAAGGCAAGGCGGTTTTCATGCCGTCCGCGGCCGCCGCCGTGATGAAATTCAACGAAGCGCATAGCCAGGGTGCCAAGCTGATCGATCTCGGCTGCATGCAGATCAATCACTATTTTCATGCCAGCGCGTTCCCCTCCGTTGGGGCGATGCTGGATCCTGCAACCAATGTCGATTACGCCGCGCGCTTTCTCAAACAGCTGCGCGCACGTGAAGGCAACTGGACCATGGCCGTGGCCCGCTACCACGCGGGTCCCAACAACAATCCGGCCCAGAAGCAATATGTTTGCCGGGTCATGGAAAATATGGTGGCATCGGGCTTCGGCAACTGGACGCAGAAGGCGCGAATGTTCTGCGATAAGTGAAGGTGTTAATGATCGGTAATAAAACGTGAATTTGTTGACGCGGTCATCTTTCGTTAAGGTGTGACCGGTAGACATTCAGCCATGCGAGTCGCATCGCGTTTCCCTCCCGTTTCCCCTCCATCATCCCCATTTCAGACTCCCAATTAATTGCGGTCAATTAGTTGGGGATTGTCGGCGAGTCATCGACCCCGCTAGGTGTGTGTTGTGTGGGGTTTTTACTGATTCGGAAGGTGGGGTCGTGATTGTAGTCGTCGACGAACGAAGTCTGGTGACGAGTGGGTATTCGGCGTGGTTCGCCCGTGAGGGCATTACAACAACAGGGTTCGCTCCCGATGATTTCGGTGACTGGGTTTCGACCGTCCAGCAGAGCGACATTATGGCGGTTGAGGCGTTTCTGATAGGGGAATGTGCGAACCGCAGCCAGTTTCCCCACAAGATTCGTGAGCGCTGTTCGGCGCCGGTCATTGCAGTCAACGAAACGCAGTCGCTTGAACACACGCTTGAACTCTTCCAGGCCGGTGTCGACGACGTGGTGCGCAAGCCGATGCATGTGCGCGAAATTCTCGCCCGCATCAATGCGATCCGCCGGCGCTACGGCAATGGCGATACGGGCACGCAGGTCGGCCCCATCCGCGTCTTTTCCGACGGACGCGATCCGCAGGTCAACGGCGTCGAGTTCTCGCTGCCGCGGCGTGAACGCCGCATCCTGGAATATTTGATCGCCAACCGTGGACGGCGCCTGAACAAGGCGCAGATATTCAGCGCGATCTACGGCATTTTCGACAGCGAAGTCGAGGAAAGCGTGGTCGAGAGCCATATCAGCAAGCTGCGCAAGAAACTGCGCGAGCAGCTCGGCCACGATCCGATCGATTCGAAGCGTTTCCTCGGTTACTGCATCAATCTCGATTGAGTCCGCGTACCGCTCCGCCGGCGGCGGGGTGTTTGCTAAGTTCTCGAAACATTCAAGGCGTCAGGTTCACGCAAGCATCGTCAGGTTACGATCCGCAACGGAATCATCGCGCAAGGAGACGGAAATGAGCCTCTATGGAATGATGCGGACGGGTGTATCGGGCATGAACGCCCAGGCCAACCGCCTGTCGACCGTGTCCGACAACATCGCCAATTCCAGCACCACCGGTTACAAGCGCGCCAGCACACAGTTTGCTTCGCTGGTCCTGCCAAGCTCGGGCGGCGCCTACAATTCCGGCGGCGTCGAAACGGTTGTGCGTCACCATATTTCCGACGATGGCTCGCTGCGCTTCACCACGTCGTCAACGGACCTTGCCCTCAAGGGCAACGGCTTCTTCGTGGTCAGCAACAGCGCCGGAACGCCCTATCTGACCCGCGCCGGCTCCTTTGTTCCCGATGCGCAGGGCAATCTGGTCAATGCGGCCGGCTATTATCTCATGGGCAACCCGATCGTGAACGGCCAGACCAATTCGGTCATCAACGGATATCAGGGGCTTGAGAAGATCAACGTCAAGCAGAACGATCTTGTCGCCGATCCGAGCCGCAAGGGCACCTTCACGGCCAACCTGCCAGCGGGTTCGGCGGTTGTTGCCGCCGCCGACCTTCCGTCCAATGCGGCGGCCAACACCGCCGGAACGGCCAAATACACCGCCAAGACCTCGCTGCAGAGCTTTGACAATCTCGGCAATCTGGTCGTGCTCGATGTCTACTTCACCAAGACGGGTGAGGATCCCATCACCAAGAACGCCACGTGGGAGGCCACCGTCTACAACAAGGCCGATGCGGCAGCCAGCGGCGGCTTCCCCTATTCAAAGCCGGCCCTGACCACCGAAACCTACAATTTCGACGGCGTCACCGGCAAGATGACGTCGGCCGACAAGTCCCTTTCGGTGCAGATTCCCAACGGTCAGCTGCTGCAGATCGATATGTCGGCCACCAAGCAGCTGGCGGGTGATTACACGCCGATCGAGGCAAAGATCGACGGCAGCACGCCGAGCCCGATCGAGAATGTCGACATCGCGGCCGACGGTACGGTTGTTGCCCGCTACAAGAACGGCGCGCAGCGCGCCATCTATCAGATTGCGCTGGCCGAAGTTCCCAGCCCCGATAAACTTCTTGTCCTCTCCGGCAACGTCTTTTCGCCCAGCGCCGAATCCGGCGATGTGCAGTTCGGCCGGCCCGGCAAGGGCAGCTTCGGAACGCTGACATCCGGCGCGCTGGAAGAATCGAACGCTGATATCGCGCAGGAACTGACTGAGATGATTGAGGCGCAGAGAAGCTACACGGCCAATTCCAAGGTCTTCCAGACCGGCGCGGATTTGATGGACGTGCTGGTCAATCTGAAGAGGTAGCATCCCAAATGTTGATTGGACCTAAGGCATGTCATTAAGCTCGGCGCTCCTTACCGCTCAGAGTGCTCTGACGACGACGTCGAAACAGACAGCGTTGGTATCGCGCAATCTTGCCGGTGCCAACGATCCCAATTTCTCGCGCCGCATCGGTTCAGTCGTCAGCGGGCCCAACGGATCGACCTATCTGTCCGTCAGCCGGTCAGCCGATGATGCGCTCCTGTCCAAATATATCGAGACAAACAGCCAGTTCGGTTCGTCCTCGACGCTGAAGAGCGGCCTCGACAGGCTTTCCGGTATCTACTCCGCCAACAATGCGTCGGGCTCGCCAAGCGCGCTCCTGGGTGATCTGCGCGATTCCCTGCAGCTTTATGCATCGCAGCCAGGCAATAATTCCGTCGGCGAGGCGGCGGTGTCCAAGGCTGTCAATCTGGCCAATGCCCTGAACAAGGGAACGAGCGAGGTCCAGAAGCTGCGGCAGGATGCCGACAATGACATCAAGGATTCCGTCAGCAATCTGAACGCGCTGCTGGCCAAGTTCGAAACCATCAACAACCGCGTCGTCAACGGTACCCGTTCGGGCGCCGATGTGTCGGATTTCCTCGACCAGCGCGATGGCCTGCTCAAGGAAATTTCCGGTGAAATCGGCATCACCACGATGGTGCGCGGCGACAATGATGTCGTGATCTTCGCCGAGTCCGGTGTCACGCTGTTCGAGGGCTCGCCGCGCAAGGTCAGCTTTACGCCCACGGCCGCATTCGCTGCGGGAACCACCGGCAACCAGGTCTATGTCGATGGCGTGCCGCTGTCGCATGATACATTCCAGCAGCCCTACGGGACGGGACGGCTGAGCGGCCTCTTGCAGCTGCGCGACCAGACAGCGCCCGCCTACCAGAACCAGCTCGACGAGATCGCGCGCAGCCTTGTCGGCATGTTTGCCGAAAAAGACCAGAAGACGCCGCCGACCCTGCCGGATGTGCCGGGGCTTTTCACCTATTCCGGTGCGCCGGCCATGCCTGCGGATGGAACGATATCGCCCGGTATCGCCGGCACCATCAAGGTTTCCTCGGCCTATATTCAGTCGCAGGGCGGCAGCCCGACGCTCCTGCGTGATGGCGGCACCAATCCGGCCAATCCGGATTATGTGCAGAACCCCTCTGGATCGGCCGGCTTTTCAAACCGCCTGCAGGGGCTGATCGGTGCCATCAATGCACCGCGCAGCTATGATGCGAATGCCGGCATCACCGGCCAGAAGAGCCTTGTGGATTATTCCGCCGCCTCGATCAGTTCGCTCGAAACCAAACGCAAATCCGTCACCGAGACCAATACCTACAATGGCGTGCTGGCATCGCGGGCCGAAGATGCAATTTCCAATGCATCGGGCGTGAACATCGATGTCGAGATGCAATCCATGCTGCAGCTTGAACATTCCTATCAGGCATCCGCCCGGATTCTCTCCGCCGTGGACGCCATGTTGAACGAACTCATGAACGCGGTGAAATAACGATGAAAACCCAATCGATTTCATCTTACATGCTGGCCAATTCGACCCGGAACATCCTGGCCAAGGCTCAGGCCGACCTGATCAAGGCAAAGGAAGAGTCGACCACCGGATTCGTGTCCGACACGGGTCTCGCGCTCGGCAGCCGCACAGGCCAGTCCATTTCCCTGCGCAAGGAATATGACCGGCTGACGGTTCTGACCGAAACGAACAATCTGATCGGCCAGCGCATGACGACATCGCAGAATGCGCTTGGCAATCTCGTCAAGGGCGCGACGGATTTTCTCGGCACCGTGACCGCGCTGCGCGGTTCGTCCGACGGTCATTCGGTCGCCCTGGACAAGGCGAAAAGCGGTTTGCAGACCATGACGGGCCTTGCCAACACCAACTACAATGGCGAGTACGTGTTTGCTGGCGTGAATACGGACGTGCAGCCGATGGATGATTACTACGCTGCCGGCAACCCGGCGCGTGCAGCCATCCAGACCGCCTTCCAGACACAGTTCGGCTTCCCCATGACGGATCCGCAGGTGAAGAACATCACCGCCGACCAGATGAAGACTTTCCTCGACACCACGATGACGGCCCAGTTCAGTGCCGGTTCCTGGTCGAGCAACTGGTCGTCGGCTTCGGACACGCTGGTCAAAAGCCGGATCGCACCGACGGAACTGGCCGAGACCTCGGTCAGCGCCAACAATGCCGGGTTCCGGCAGATGGCCATGAGCTACACCATGGTTGCCGAACTGAGCAATATCGGCCTCAACCAGGGCGCTTTCGACGCGGTCATGGACAAGGCGATCTCCACGACAACCCAGGCTGTCACCTCGCTGACCAGCGCACAGGCTTTCCTCGGCGACGCCCAGGCGCGGACCAAGGATGCGACGGATCGCCTGACCGTGCAGCTCAAGGTGCTCAACAGCTCCGTTCTCGATCTGGAGGCTGTCGATCCCTATGAGGCGGCAAACCGCGTGAGTGCATTGACCAACCAGATCCAGGCTTCCTACGCCCTGACTGTCAAGCTGCAGAGCCTGAGCCTGCTCAATTACCTGAAATAGCCATGGCGGGCGCGGTGGCCGTGCCCGTTTGTGCCGATACCGGAAAGACATATGTACCAGGCCCGATACAACGACATCATGGACGACGGCGCAGCCAGCGCCAAAGAGCGCGAGCGCTCGCTGTTCGACCAGTCGATCATGATGCTGGAGGAAGCGCGCGACGAAGACGGACATTCCTTCAAGAGCATTGAAGCGGTGCATTTCACCTCGCGCCTGTGGGTGATCGTGATCGAAGATCTCGGCAGCCCGGAAAACGGCCTGCCGCCGCAGTTGCGGGCATCGCTGATCTCGATCGGCATCTATATCCTCAAGGAGCTCGAAGAGATCCGCCAGGGCCGGTCGACCGATTATGACGGCATCATCGAGATCACCAGAACCATCCGGGACGGGATCTGAGCACCATGAAAATCACCCTGCGCGCCGGCGAGAAAGTCTACATCAACGGCGCTATCCTGTGCGCTGACCGCAAGGTTTCCCTTGAGTTTCTCAACGATGTGACGTTCCTGCTCGAGAGCCACGTCCTGCAGGCGGACGAGACGACGACGCCGCTGCGCCAGCTCTATTATGCGGCACAGATCATGCTGATCAATCCGCTGATCAGGAACGAAGCCAACATCACCTTCAAGCGCATGCTGGCAAACCTTTTGGCCACCTTCGAGAATCCGCTGATGCTCAAGGAGTTGAAGCTGATCGACGAGATCGTTTGCAACGACCGGGTGTTCGAGGCGCTCAAGGCCATACGGCTGCTCTATCCGCTGGAGGCGCAAATCCTCTCCGGCACGCTTGAAACCACCCATCCCACCCATTCGGATCAGCCAAACCGGCCGGAGGCAATCGCATGACCACCACACCTCCCGTAGGATCATCAACCGGCAATACACCGGACACGTCCAAGACCGGCGGACCAAGCGTCGACTACCAGTCCTTCCTGAAGCTGCTCGTGGCGCAGATGAAGAACCAGGATCCGACGCAGCCGATGGACGGCACCCAGTACGTGGCGCAGCTCGCCCAGTTCTCCAATGTCGAGCAGGCGACGCTGATGAACAAGAAGCTCGACCAGATTCTCGCCAGTTCCTCGCTGTCGCAGGCGGACGGGATCATCGGCCGGACCGTCACCAGCGCCGACGGCAAGGTCACCGGCGTGGTGGAATCGGTCAAGATTTACAGCGACGGCATGATCGCCAAGCTCAAGGGCGGGGCGGAACTGCCGATCACCGCCGGCATCGTCATCAGTTGACCGCCCGCCGCCGACTATGAATGAGGCCGATGCGCTCGACATCGTCAACCAGGCGATCTGGACGGTGATTGTCGCCGCTGGCCCGGCCGTGGGCGCCGCCATGCTGGCCGGTGTCATCATCGCCCTGTTCCAGGCCCTGACCCAAATCCAGGAAGTCACGCTGACCTTCGTTCCGAAGATCATCGTGATTCTCGCCGTGCTGGCGCTGACGGCTCCCTTTGTCGGCTCGCAGATCAACACGCTGACCCTGCTCACCTATTCGCGGATCGAAAAGGGCTTTTGAGCCTGTCGAACCGCGCACTGTAATTTTTCCACCCAAATAAAAACCACGCCAACTTATCCACGTTCTCCCAACCCAAGTTATCTTTCTCGTGTCCTTTCCGGCGGGAATGCTTCCGGAAACTTTCGAAAGTCGGGAAAGGACCGGCGCTTCGGCTTCACGGGGAAGAAAACCTCGAGCGGCCGGGGAGGTTTGGCTCAATGCTGGCCCATTGGGTAAAACCTCAAAACCGCCGGAGCGGGTGGTCCTTGGATCGCAAGCATCGCATACAGCATACCCCAAGACCCGCGTTCCAAGGACCGCCCGTCATTCTCCTCTTTCAACAGCCAGACGCAGAAGCGGGCGTGGCAACCGGCCAGCGCGGCCGCTTTGGCTTCGCGTAAGCTTCGCTCCCTATGCTTGCAGCGATCATAGGAGAATGCTGTGCAACAGGCTGCCGTAAAGAAACTGGGCGACAAGGGCTATCTGACCGGCAGCGACGTCGGTTTGGCGCTTGGCATCGTCATCATTCTGACCGTGCTCTTTCTGCCCGTCTCGCCGATGGTGCTCGATATCGGCCTGGCCTTTTCCATTGCGCTCTCGGTTCTCATTCTCATGGTGTCCCTGTGGATTCAGCGCCCGCTCGATTTCTCGGCATTTCCGACGGTGCTGCTGATTGCCACCATGATGCGCCTGTCGCTCAACATCGCGACAACCCGCGTCATCCTCACCCATGGCGATGAAGGCTATGCCGCCGCGGGGCAGGTGATCCACGGTTTCTCCCAATTCGTCATGGGCGGCGATTTCGTCATCGGTCTCGTGGTCTTTGCCATCCTGATCATCGTCAATTTTCTCGTCATCACCAAGGGCGCCACGCGCATCGCGGAAGTCGGCGCGCGCTTCACGCTCGATGCCATTCCCGGCAAGCAGATGGCGATCGATGCGGATCTTTCCTCCGGCCTGATCGACGAAAAGGAAGCGCAGCACCGCCGCCGCGAGCTGGAAGAGGAGAGCGCGTTCTTCGGTTCGATGGACGGTGCGTCGAAATTCGTGCGCGGCGATGCCATTGCCGGCCTCATCATCACCGCCGTCAATATTTTCGGCGGCATCATCATCGGCGTCACCCGCCATGGCATGGAAGTCAGCCAGGCGGCCGACGTCTTCACCAAGCTGTCGGTCGGCGACGGTCTGGTCACGCAGATTCCGGCGCTGATCGTCTCGCTGGCGGCCGGCCTGCTCGTGTCCAAGGGCGGCACGCGCGGCTCCACCGACAAGGCCGTCTTCGGCCAGCTCGGCGCCTATCCCAAGGCCCTGTTCGTCGCTGCGCTCCTGCTGTTCGTTTTGGGTGTCCTGCCGGGACTGCCGGCATTCCCGTTCTTTATTCTCGCCCTTGGTCTTGTCGCCATCGGCATTGCCGTTCCGCGCAAGATCGCCCGGGTGGCGGCAGCAGCCGTGGCTGAACAGAACGCCCGCAAGAAGGAGGCCGAGGACGAGGACCGCAACTCGGTCCGCGCTTCGCTGGAAACCGCACAGATCGAGCTGTGCCTCGGTAAGCAGCTGTCGACCCGCCTGATGGCCTCGCAGCTGGAGCTGGCGCACCGCGTCAACAAGATGCGCAAGAAATTCGCCACCGAATACGGTTTCGTGGTTCCCGAGATCAAGGTGACCGATGATTTCCTCATCCCGCCGAAGGTCTATCGCATCAAGATCCACGGCACGGTTGTGGTCTCGCAGGAGCTGCGGGTGGGTGAAATCCTGGTGATCCCCGGCGACCGGCCCATTCCGGAAATTCCGGGTGAAGAGGTGCGCGAGCCCGCCTTCGGCATGAAGGCCTATTCGGTGCCGGAAACCTTTGCCGCCGACCTCAAGCGCGACAACTACATGACCGTCGACAATCTCTCTGTGCTGCTGACCCACCTGAGCGAGATCGTCCGCAACAACCTGGCGCAGCTCCTGTCCTACAAGGACATGCGGGCCCTTCTCGACCGGCTCGGCCCGGAATACCGCAAGCTGCTCGACGATATCTGCCCCGTGCACCTGTCCTATTCCGGCCTGCAGGCCGTGCTCAAACTGCTGCTGTCGGAACGGGTGTCGATCCGCAATCTCAACCTGATCCTGGAAGCCATCGCGGAGGTCGCGCCGCATATCCGCCGTGCGGAAATGATCGTCGAGCATGTGCGCATGCGCATGTCGCAGCAGATCTGCGGCGATCTGGCGGACAATGGCGTGCTCAGCGTGCTGCGCCTCGGCAACCGCTGGGACATGGTGTTCCACCAGAGCCTGAAGCGCGATGCCAAGGGTGAAATCGTCGAGTTCGACATCGACCCGCGCCTGCTCGAACAGTTCGGCACCGAGGCCAGCACCGCCATCCGCAAGCATCTGGACGCGGGCGAGCGCTTCGTGCTCGTCGCCTCGCCGGAGGCACGGCCCTATATCCGCATGATCATCGAGCGGCTGTTCGCCACGCTGTCCGTGCTGTCCCATGTCGAGATTGCCCGTGGCGTCGAAGTGCGTTCGCTCGGCACGATCTCGTGAGGCCCTGACCCATGCTGCAGAACCTGGCGCTCAGCGACATGGTGATCGCCGCCTTTCTGGTGTTCGCCCGCGTCGGCTCGTGCCTTCTGGTGATGCCTGGAATTTCCAGCCCGCGCATTCCGCTGCAGATACGGCTCTTCCTCGCCCTGGCCTGTTCGCTCATGGTGGTGCCGCTGGTGTTCAAGCAGATGGCGCCGGCCGCCAATGCCGCGCCGCTCGTCCTGATGCGCATCATCGTCATCGAAGCCATCGTGGGCGCGCTGATCGGCATTCTGGCGCGCATGTATTTCTGGGCGCTGCAGTTCATGGCCAATACCATCGCCATGGCGACGGGCTATTCCGGCGCGCCGGGGGCGGGCATCGAATCGGAGGAAGCGCAGGCGGCCGTCGCCACCATCGTCACCTTGTCGGCATTGCTGATGTTCTTCGTGATGGACCTGCATCTGGAAGTGCTGCGCGCTTTGCTTTCATCCTATTCGGCCATTCCGGTGGATGGGGTTTTCCAGCCGGCGACCGCCATGGTCAATCTCACCGATACGCTGTCCAAGGCCTTCTTCAGCACCATCCGCATCGCCGCGCCCTTCATTGTCTTCGCCGTCGTGGTGAATATTGCGGTCGGGCTGATCAACAAGCTGACGCCGACCATTCCCGTCTACTTCATCTCCATGCCCTTCGTTCTCGCCGGAGGCATGATGCTTCTCTACTTCAGCATGCCGGATCTCCTGCGCTTCTTCACCAGCGAGGCCGGCACCTATCTGCGGAACTTCTGACATGAGCATCAAGCCCGGTTCACGCCAATCCCTGCGGGGAATGATCAAACTGCAGGTGCTGGCCAAGGCCCGGCACGAGATGGAGCTGTCGCGGCTGAATGCGCAGTTCGGTGCCATCACGGAAGAGAATGCGGCGCTGTTCAGGATGCAGAATGACCGCTTCGAGAATGGCGCGGGGATCGTCCCGGCCGATCTCATCATGAAGCGGCTGGAAACCAACAAGGCGAAGCAGGCGGGCCTGTCCGAGCGGATGGTGCGGGAAAAACGCGACCTTTTGGCGGTATCGCGCACCATCGACATCCTGCGCGGCCGCCTGCGCCAGCTGGAACAGGAGATGGAACGGGCCGCGTCCGCCGAGGAAATCGAGGAATATGTCATCCATACAATCGTTGGCGGCACAAGCCTCCCGTAAGTTTGGCGCGCTAAGGTACGAAGCATGAAACACGATGGGACAGTGACCGATGGCCATTAATCCACCTTCCGATCTGGTGCTGGATGTTGCCAATGCGGCCGATCCGGCAATCCTGCAGGCGTCGGTCGAGAAGCTGCGCAGCCTTGCCGCGGCGCGCGTCGAAGCCCAGACGCGGCTGTCGCGCGAGACATTCGCGTCCATCCAGCAGGCCGGGACACCGACGGTTTCCATCGGGAGCACCAGCGCGCCGGGCGCGCCGAACCCCGCCTACAAGAAATTCGAGTCATTCATGCTGCAATCCTTTGTCGAATCCATGTTTACCGGCGACAACCAGGCCGTGTTCGGCAAGGGCATTGCCGGTGATTACTGGAAATCGATGATGGCAGAGGCTGTGGCCAAGCAGATGGCCGATGCCGGCGGCATTGGCGTGGCGCGGATGCTGGAACAGCAAAGCGCCAACAAGGCGAAGACCGCGGCGGCGAGCGCCGCGCCTGCAATCCCGGGCGATCAGAGCCCGGACCCGAATGTCATTTTGTACCAGATCGAACGGCAACTCATTCACAAGCAATTGAAGACGACGAAACCTCTTGACGCGATCAAACGGGGCTGATGCCGGCAAGATTGGAGGAAATGAATATGGATATAATCAACGATAATGAAGAGAACGGCACCGTGATCGAACACGCTCCCCTTGTACCCGAGATCGAACCGGCGCTAGAGCCTGTCCTCTTCGCCATCAAGCGCCTTGAAGAGGTCGTCGAGCGCGAAACCAACCTGCTGCTCGACGGGGAGACCATCGATCTCGCCGAAATCAACGCGCACAAGAGCCGCGGCCTGCGGGATTTCAACAAGGCGATGAACAAGGCCGCGAAAACCGCCGGGGTACCGGCGCTGAAATCGCTGCAGCCGGTGCTGGATGCCTTGAAGCAGAAGCTGGACCGCAATTGTGACGCCATCAAACTGCATCTGCGGGCCGTGACCGAGCTGACCGGCCTGATCCGCGATGCGCTGGAAACGCAGGAAGCCGACGGCACCTATACCGCCCAGCAGTTGAGGAACGGGCAGGGCGCATGATCCGTATCGTCCTGATCGGCCTCTGGATCTGCGGCGTGGCGCTGGGATCGCTGTATTTTGCCGTGTGGCAGAATTCGGCGACCGCAGCCGTTTCCTCGCAGAGCAAGGATGTGCTCGATTTCGGCAAGACCGATAGTTTCAGCGTCCCGATCATTCTGGACGGGGCAGTGGAAGGCTATATCGTGGTGCAGCTCGGCTACACGCTCGACAGCCGCGTCAAGGCAATGGTCACCGTGCCGGTTGCGCCATTCATCAATGATGAGATCTTCCGCCAGTTCTACGGCCGCTTTTCCGATGTGAAAGACGTGCAGAAGGTTGAATTTGCCAGCGTCAAGCAATCGGTCATCGACGGGGTCAACGCCAAATTCCCCGAACCGCTGGTGCGCGATCTCCTGATCGAGCAGTTCAACTACATCACCGCCAAGGAAATCCGCGACCAGAACACCAAGGGCCTGTCGCGGCAGGCGCCAGCGGCGCCATAGGCCATTCAGAGAGAATAGTATTTTCCGGCAAGGGCGCTGAGGACCGCTTCGCTCAGCGGCGTCACATGCGCATCCTCGATGAAGCGCACGCCGTAGTCGCCATCCCGGTGCCAGACAATCTCGGTCATCAGCGCCCCGCGATACTGATCGTCGAACAGCCAGAAGCGGTTGGGAATGGCGCAGGGTCCCACGGTGCGGATGCGGGCGCCGCCGCCGGCAATGTTGTGAAAGTGGCACTCGGTCAGAAACTGGCCTTCAAGCGTTGCAAGCTTTCCTGAGCGCAGGCGTGTGCGCTTGCGTTCCTCAATACGCTTTTCCGTCTTGTGGCCGGATTCGGTTGGTGGCATCGATGATGGGTCCAGCAAGGATTGATGATCCGGCGCGAGTACGTATCCGGGATACATATTTCAAGCCGGTGGTTGTCCCTGATGGTCATAGCCTCAAACCATTGCAAAACCGTTATACCAAGGTGTCAAATATGACAGATGCGGACGGGCGCCCCGGCGGGTTTGGCGGGGCGCCTGTCCTTGATCGCGTCAGCCTCAGCGGCGTGGCAGAAGCTTCTGGACCTCGTCGGCGGCGTTGTTCAAGGCTTCCTGCGGTGTGGCCGACTGTTCGACGACACGCGACAGGTTGTCGACGATGGTCTGGGTCACCTTGACACCATTCGTGCCGGGGAAGGCGTACCAGGGGATCATGCGGTTCATCTGGTTGAGCCCGGCCTGGAACAGCGGGTTCTGCTTGTAGAAATCCGCAAGATATTCCGGCGACTTGGCCGCAAGTTCATTGTTCGGCACATAGCCGGTGCCGGGAACCACGACCGAAGCGCCGTAGGGACCAGCGGCGAATTTGGCGAATTTCCATGCGGCCTGCTGCTTGGCGGCGTCCTTGGTCAGGATGACGACGGCATTGCCGCCTGTGGGCAGATGACCCTTTTCCGGATTGAGCAGCGGCAGCGGTCCGGTGCGCAGGTCGAATTTCGTGCCGACATTCTTGATCGTGTTGCGCAGCGCGCCGGTCGTCTGGAAGGAAAGACCAACCTTGCCGGCAACGAACGCCTGTTCACCCGCCTGCTTGGTCAGGACAGGCATGCCGCCCTCCTTGACGAGGCGGCTGACGAGATTGAAGGCAGCGATGCCTTCCGGGCCGTTGAAGGCGACTTTCTTTTCATCCGGGGAAAGCATGGTGCCGCCCGCGCCGAACAGCAGGGCCGAGAACATCCAGTCGTCGCCCTGCCAGCGGAAGTCGATGCCTTCATTGCCGTTGCCGAGCGCCTTGACCTTGGCACCGAGGGCGATGACCTCGTCCCAGGTCTTTGGCGGCTGGTCGGGATTGCCGCCCGCCTGCCGGATCAGGTCGGCATTGTAGTACATGATCGGGTTGGAGGTGGCGAAGGCAAGGCCAACCTGCTGCTCGCCGACCTGAGCGAGGCGAAGGATGTTGTCGCTGAAGCCCTGGGCCGCCATGTCGGGCTCCTTGGCGATCAGCGGTTTCATGTCGACATTGACGCCGCGCTCGGCAATCATGCGCAGGCGGTTGAGGCCGATGAAGGTGATATCGGGCATTTCGGCGGTACCCGCCTGCCGCAGGATCGTCTGGATGCCTTCCTCATAGGTGGCCGAGGGGCTGACGAAGCTGATCTTGATATCGGGGTTTTCTTCCATGAACTTCTTGGAGATGACATCCATCACATCCTTGAAGAAACCGGGCATCGGATAATGCACGTTGAGGGTGGTTTCCGCCAAAGCGGGAACGCTGAACGCGGTGGCGATCGCGGCTGCCGCAATCGTCTTTCGGAAGAAGCTCATGGTTATCTCCTGGTCTTGGGAACGGTCAGCCTTTGAGGCCGGTGAGGGTGATGCCTTCGATGAAACGCCGCTGCGCCAGCAGGAAGGCTGCAACGAGCGGCAGGGTGATGATGAGGGTTGCGGCCATCAGCGCGCCGTAATCGTCGCCCGCTTCAGCGGCGCGGAAGAACAGGAGGCCCAAAGGCGGTGTCGCCCGTTCGCTGCCGGTGATGACGATAAGCGGCCAGAACAGGTCGTTCCAGTGCGCCACCACCGAGAAGATGGCGAAGGCAGTGACCGCAGGCCAGGCATTGGGAACGATCACCCGGTTGACGATGGCAAGCTCCGACATGCCGTCGAGCCGGGCGGCTGCAATCAGGTCATCGGGCATGGCGCGGAAGAACTGCAGGAACAGGAAGATGCCGAAGACCGAGATGAAAAACGGCGCGGACAGGGCAAAATAGCTGTTGAGCATGCCGGCCTTGTTCAGGGCGACATAGATGGGCAGGGCGGTGGCATGGATGGGGATGAGCAGCCCGAGCATGACGAGCGTCATCATCGTGCGGGCGGCGCGGAATTTCAGCTTGGCCATGGCATAGGCGCAGGGAATGGCGATGACCACCTGGAAGAAGAAGATCAGGCCGCAGACGACAAGCCCGTTCCACAGGAGCTGGCCCATTGGCACCCGCGTGAGCGCCTTGGCAAGGTTTTCCCACAGCGCCCAGTGTTGCGGCAAAAGGGTGAGCGAGGAGGAAAAGATTTCCTCGCGGGATTTCGCCGCGGTGGAAATCATCCAGATATAGGGCGCAAGGAAAACGAGTGCTCCGGCCGAAAGCATGGCGAGGCGCAGGTTGCGCATGGAGAAGAAGGCGGTGTTTCTCATGTGTAGTGCACCCGTCTGTCGAGAACCCGGTATTGGACGAGCATCAGCACGATGAGGAAGGCGAGGAAGATGACGGTCATGGCCGAGGCATAGCCGACGCGCAGATAGACGAAGCCTTCCTGATAGATGGTCCACAGAAGCACTTCCGAAGCCTTGTTCGGGCCGCCTTCGGTCAGCGTCTTGACCGTCTCGAACACCTTCACCGCATTGATCACGCTGATGGTTGTCACGAAGAGGGTCGTCGGTCCGAGCATCGGCCAGGTGACAAGGCGGAAGCGCTCCCAGCTGCCCTTGGCGCCGTCCACTTCCGCCGCGGCATAGAGTTCACGCGGGATGGCGGTGAGGCCAGCGAGAAACAGCACCATGTTGAAGCCGACCGATTGCCAGATGCCGATGATCGCCAGGCTGATCAGCACGGTGCTGCTGCTGCCCAGCCAGTTGGGACCGGCAATGCCCAGCATCGACAGCATGGCGTTGACCGGGCCGATGGTCGGGTGCAGCAGGTACTGGAACACCGTTGCCATGGCCACCAGCAGCGAGGCGACGGGCAGGAAGTACACGGTGCGGAAGAAGGCGCGGCCGCGCGTCTCGCTCTCGATCAGCAGGGCGACGCCAAGGCCGATGAAGACGGAAAAGGGCGTGACGATGGCGGTGTAGACGGCGGTGTTCTTCAGCGAGATGAGGAACGTCCGGTCGCCGAAGAGCTCGATATAATTGTCGAGGCCGATGAACTGGAAGTCGTCATAGCCGAGCTCGTAATTGGTCAGGCTGAAGACGAAGACGGCCAGCGTCGGCAGCAGGATCAGGACGATGATGAGCAGGATCGCCGGTGCAGCCAGCTGCCAGGCCACGCGCTCCTCGCGTTTGGCGGCGCGGATGGCTGCCTGCCGGGCGGTGGTCCGATCCGCTGGAAGAAGGTTCGCTATTGCGGTCTCATGCATCGACGGCAATCCTTGCCGTTGCCCGCAGGGGCACGCGCAGCCCGTCCTGCCCGAAGACGAGACAGGCATCCGCATCGATCTGAAGTGCAACGGGCGATCCCGCACCCAGATGGGCCACGTCGGCCGGGGCGGCCTTGATGACAATGCCGTCCCCGGCGCCGTCGGCCTGTGTTGTCACCAGCACTTCCGAGCCGAGGAATTCCAGCCGGATGACGATGGCGGCAATGCCCTTGGCGCCCTGCGGTCTCAGCCTGATGCGCTCCGGCCGGATGCCGAGCTGGACCGGGGTGCCGGCCGGACCGGTGACGCCGTCGACCACGGCCTTGCCGCTGAAAAACACGGCGCCATTGTCGGCGGTGACGGCGTCGATGATGTTGATGCGCGGGCTGCCGACGAACTTTGCCACCTCGACATGGCGCGGATCGTCATAGATGTCGGCGGGCGAGGCGAACTGCAGAACCTTGCCGCCCATCATGACGGCAACCCGGTCGGCCATGCTGAGGGCTTCGGACTGGTCGTGCGTGACGTAGATGGTCGGCACGCCGGTGCGCCGGTGCAGGTCGACGATCTCCGCACGGGTATGCACGCGCAGATTGGCGTCGAGATTGGAAAGCGGCTCGTCCATCAGGAACACGCCAGGCTGGCGTACGAGTGCGCGGGCGAGCGCCACGCGCTGGCGCTGGCCGCCGGACATCTGTCCCGGCTTGCGGTCGAGCAGGTGGTCGATCTTCAGGCTGGTTGCCGTGGCCAGAACCTGCTGTTTGATTGCCGCCTGCGCGGCGCTTCTGCCCGCGACGAAGCGGCCGAGCAAGGGCATGCGCTGCAGGGTGGAAAGCGTGCGCATGGCCAGAGGCACGGCGATGTTCTGTTCGGCCGTCAGGTGCGGATAGAGCGCATAGGACTGGAACACCATCGCCACATTGCGGTCGGCCGGATGCTCCGCGGTGATTTCGCGCCCGCCCATCCAGATGCTGCCGGTGTCGCCGTGGTCAAGACCGGCGGCGATGCGCAGCAAGGTGCTCTTGCCGCAGCCCGATGGGCCGACGAGGGCTATGAACTCGCCGTCTTCCGCTTCAATGCTGACATCGTTCAGGATGCTGTTGGTGCCGTAGGATTTTGAGATGTTCCTGAGGGCGAACGCGCTCATGCGGCCGTCTCCGGCGCCTGCGCTATGCGTGCACGCGGATAGACCTCCTCGATGACATCGTCGAGGACGAAGCGGGAGAGGCTGCCGATCTCGACGATTTCCGTTTCTGCCGTATCGGTCAGCGTATGGACCGCCGCACCGAGAATGCGCTGGCCGGGCATGTCGCGCTCCAGGTCCCCGACGATGAACGACGAAGCCGGAGCCCAGACGAGACTGGTGTCATTGTGCATGCCCTGCCAGGCGCGGTGCAGGTGCCCGCTGGCATGCAGGGCCACATCATATTCCGCGATCAGGTCGAGCAGCCGCTTGCGCGGCGCCGGACGAACGCTCCAGTAACCGGTTTCGCCCTCGTCGGCGGCGTCGACGAACAAGGGCTTATGGGCGAAGAGCGCGATGCGGCGGTTCTGCGCCTCGGCCAGCGCGTCCTCAAGCCAGTCGAACTGTTCTTCCTCTTCGAGGCTGTCATTGCCGAGGATCAGGCTGTTGAGGCCGACCAGGCGCCAGCCGTCCATGTCGTGAATCCAGCGGTCCGGTCCGATCATTTCGCGCCAGCGGTCGATGCGCGTGGCGTTGACCGGCTGCGGGCTGCCGGGCATGTGGCCGATGTCGTGGTTGCCGGGCAGGCTGAGGACCTTGACGGGGAGCGCGTTCAGCAATCCGGCGCAGAAGGCCAGGTCATCCTCGATATCCGCGCCGTCGATGGACAGATCGCCCGTATGCACCACCAGGTCCGGTTTCTGCTCCGCGACCCATTGGGCCAGGGGCGACCAATTGGCGTTGAAATGGACCTTGGAAGGGCTGAGGTGAGTGTCGGTAATCTGGATGATCCGCACAGGATATCTCTCTTCAAAATCGAACAATGAGGGGCGCATGGCGTGCCGCAGGCAAGCCGATTCCGGCCGGCCCCGGCGCGGGGTCTTCATAGGCTTGGTCTGTGACAGCTGCGTTTCAGGCCAATGACAATTCGATGAACCTCGGTGCCCCGTGCACCATGGACGGGGCGGAATGGCCTGCCGCAATTTCTGCTCAATCAGCGGTGAAGATCGCGCCGTTCACCATGATTGTTTACACCTTATCAACCTCAGCCTCGGTAGTCTCAACCGGCGCCCTGTCCGCTGAATTATGCCCTTCGCCCCCTTTTCGCATGGAGATGCCGGAATGCTGCTCGGTTTCGCTCGTCAAAGCCTGTTGTGCCACGCCAGAACGCTTGCGCTGGCCTGTGCGCTTGCCACCGGTCTGGCGGGCGTTGCGCAGGCGGCGGACCAGCCCTGGCTGGTGCTTGACGTGCCGACCGGCAAGGTCCTGGGCGAGGGCAACGGCTATGCCCCGCACGGACCGGCCTCTCTGGCCAAGATGATGACGCTTTATCTGACCTTCGAGGCGATCCGGAAGGGCAAGCTGAAATGGGATGACCGGATCGTCATGTCGGCCAATGCCGCCCGCAAGATTCCGGCGAAGCTGTGGATGCGCGGCGGCGATACGCTCAGCGTGCGTGAAGCCGTCAACGCCATGATCATCCTCTCCGCCAATGATGCGGCCTCGGCCATGGGCGAGCATCTCGCCGGTTCGGAAGCGGTTTTTGCCCGGCAGATGACGCAGCGCGCGCGCCAGCTTGGTCTCAGGAACACCGTCTTCCGCAATGCCTCCGGCCTGACGGAGAAGGGGCAGGTGACGACGGCGCGGGACATGGCAACGCTCGGCGTGGCCGTCATGCGGGATTTCCCGCGGGAATATCCTCTCTTCTCCCAGCGCTCTTTCGTGTTCCGCGGCAGGCAGATCAACGGCCACAACAACCTGATGTACCGCTATGCCGGGGTCGATGGCATCAAGACTGGCTATACCGATGCGGCCGGTTTCAATCTGGTCTCCTCGTTCTCCGACAACAACAGGCATATTGTCGGCGTTGTCCTCGGCGGCAAAACCGGACGCGCGCGCGATGACCGCATGGCACAGCTGCTGACGCAATACATGCCCCTGGCAAGCGATGGTGCCAGGCGCGGCAGCCATCTTGTCGCCAGAGCCGAACCGCAACGCAAACCCAGTATTGCCGGGCTGATCGATGAATCTGATATCGAGCAGGGCGATGGCGGGCTGCAGCCTTTGCAGACAAGCGGGGAATGGAATATCCAGATCGGTGCCGTGGACACGCGCGCCGATGCCAAACGCCTGCTTGGCAAGGCGGATAGACTGGTCCGGTCCATTTTGCCAGAAGCCAAGGGCTATATTGAACCCGCAGCCAAGCTCTTTCGCGTGCGGTTTGGCGGTTTCCGTGATGCGAAGGCGGCAGGCGCGGCCTGTTCCGCGCTGAAGCGCCGGGCGTTCGCCTGTATTGCTTCGCGCACGTAATTTTAAAATAGACGTCTATTCGCTTTAAATCAGACGGTAAATGATTTAGGAATGGACGCATGAGTGATTCCCTGCCTGAAAAGCATGGCCTGATCGAAAGACGCGTCGGGCCGCACGTTGAAACCGCCCTGTCGGACACGCGGGTGGTGCTGATCGCCGGTCCGCGCCAGGCGGGCAAGACGACGCTCGCCCGCCAGTTCGCCCGGGCTGACAGGCCCTATCTGACCCTGGACGACGCCGCGACCCTGCAGGCGGCCCGCGCCGATCCGGTCGGCTTCATTCGCGGGCTGAAACGGGCCGTGATCGATGAAGTGCAGCGCGCGCCGGAACTGATGCTGGCGATCAAGGAGAGCGTCGACACGGATCAGGAGCCGGGGCGCTTCCTGCTGACGGGATCGGCCAATCTTGCCACGGTTCCGGCCATCGCCGACTCCCTCGCGGGACGCATGGCGGTCATTCCGCTGCTGCCGTTTGCCCAATGCGAGCTGGCGGGAACGCCGGGTGACTTTCTCGACCGGCTGTTTGCCGGGGATGACCTGCGGCTGACGTCCGAACCCGTCACCGGCAAAGCTTTGAGCGATATCGTGCTGCGCGGCGGCTATCCGGAAGTGGTGCGCCGGTCGCAGCCGGCGCGCCGCAAGGCCTGGCTGGAGGATTATGTTTCGCTCATTCTTGACCGGGACGTGCGGGACATCGCCAATATCGACCAACTCGACCGCCTGCCGCGGCTCCTCGATGTGCTGGCCGAACATGCGGGCCAACTGACCAACCATTCCAGTTTCGGCGCGGCGCTCGGCCTTTCCAGCGTGACGGCGCAGAAATACGTCGCCATTCTCGAGCGTCTGTTCCTGGTGCGCACCGTGCCGCCCTGGTCCACCAACCGGCTGACCCGGCTGATCAAGACACCCAAGCTGCATTTTCTCGATACGGGCCTGCTCGGAGCCCTGCGCGACACCGATGCCGACGACGTGCTCAGCGACCGTTCCCGGTTCGGCCCGGTTCTTGAAAGCTTTGTCGTGTCGGAAATCTTCAAGCTGGCGGCCTGGTCCGAGCGCCGCCTGACCTTTTCGCATTACCGCACCAAGGATCAGGATGAGGTTGATCTGGTCATCGAAGACAGGCGCGGGCGGGTCATCGGCATTGAGGTCAAGGCGGCGGCCACCGTGCGCCAGCAGGATCTGCGCGGGCTGCGCCAGCTGCAGGAGGCGGCCGGCGACCGCTTCGTTCATGGCATCGTGCTGCACGATCATGACCGGATCACGCCCTTCGGCGAAAAGTTGCATGCAATGCCACTGTCCAGTCTGTGGTTGAGTTAAGTCGACGCAGGACGCTTGCGGGATGCGGCAAATGTTTCTATGAATGAGAGGGATAGCCGCCGCCGCTATCTGCCTCTTTTCCCATCCGAAACTGAGCTGGCATCAATAAAATATTGAAGCTGTTTCGCTCATGTCTGCGGAAATCATGGCCTAGCATCGCCGCGCCGGAAGACGCACTATCAGCCCGCAGTGGAAGCACTGAGGAGAGGCTGGCCGTGGAGGAGCATGCGTCAGTTTTCTCTTGATTGAAGACGTTCGAAAACTCAAAACAGGCAGCCATGCGACTCGCCAATCCTGGGGGTCACGCAGCAACCGGAGACTCGGCGAGAGCCAGGGGGAGGAATCATGCTCGAAAAGCTTTTCAAGCTACGAGAACACAACACATCCGCGCGCATCGAAATGCTCGCGGGACTGACGACATTCCTGACGATGTCGTACATTATCTTCGTCAACCCGGAGATTTTGTCGTCCACGGGGATGGACCGCAATGCCATCTTTGTCGCAACCTGCATCGCCGCGGCGGTCGGTTCGCTGGTCATGGCGCTTGTCGCCAACTGGCCCATCGGCATGGCGCCGGGCATGGGCCTCAATGCCTTCTTCGCCTTCACGGTCGTGGCGGCGATGGGCTTCACCTGGCAGCAGGCGCTGGGTGCCGTTTTCATTTCCGGATGTATTTTCATCCTGCTCACCGTTACGGGCGTGCGCAGCTGGCTTGTCGCCGGCATTCCCAAATCGCTGCGCAGTTCCATTGCGGCGGGCATCGGCCTCTTCCTCGCCTTCATCGCGCTGAAGAATTCCGGGATCATCGTCGCCAATCCTGCGACCTTCATCGGTCTGGGCCATCTGGGCAGCACGCCCGCCCTGTTCGCCATGCTGGGCTTCTTCATCATCGCGGCGCTCGATGCCCTGAAGGTGCGCGGCGCGATCCTCATCGGCATTCTCGTGGTCACCGTCCTGTCGATGGCCGTGGGCGCCAGCGAGTTCAAGGGTGTGTTCTCAGCGCCGCCAAGCCTCGCGCCGACATTCCTGCAACTTGATATCATGGGCGCGCTGCATACGGGCCTGCTGCAGGTGATCCTGGTGTTCGTGCTGGTCGAGGTGTTCGATGCCACCGGTACGCTGATTGGCGTGAGCAAGCGCGCCGGCCTGATCGAGGAGGGGAAACCCAACCGTCTCGGACGCGCGCTGTTTGCCGACAGCACGGCCATCGTGGCCGGCTCGCTGCTCGGCACCAGCAGCACCACCGCCTATGTCGAAAGCGCATCGGGCGTTCAGGCCGGCGGGCGGACCGGATTGACGGCGCTGACCATTGCCGTCCTGTTCCTGGCGGCCCTGTTCATCGCGCCGCTGGCAGGGTCCGTTCCCGGCTACGCCACCGCACCGGCCCTGCTCTACGTCGCCGGTCTGATGATGCGTGAACTCACCGATATCGAATGGGGCGATGTGACCGAGGCCACCCCGGCGGCACTGACCGCGCTGATGATCCCGTTCACCTATTCGATCGCCAACGGTCTTGCCTTCGGCTTCATCAGCTATGTCGTGCTGAAGACATGCACCGGCCGGGTCAAGGACGTGCATCTGGCAACCTGGCTCGTGGCGATCCTGTTTGTCATCCGTTACACCCTGTTCCCCGTGTAAAACAGCGGCCCGGATACATGCCGTATCCGGGCCAAGCTGCCTGCGGGCCTAAGCGAAGGACACGTCAATGACTGTGGAAACACCAACAACCGCGACGATCGATGCGTTGCTCGACGCGATGGAACATCACATCATTCCGATGACGGAAAAGGGTGTGGCGGCAGGCAACAAGATTTTCGGCGCCGCCCTGCTGCGCAAGTCGGATCTGTCGCTGGTTCTGGCGGAGACGAACAACGAGACGGAAAACCCGCTCTGGCACGGCGAGGTGCATACGCTGAAACGCTTCTACGAAGTGAACGAAGACAAGCGCCCGGACCCCAGGGAGCTGATCTTCCTGTCGACGCACGAACCCTGCTCGATGTGCCTTTCGGCCATCACCTGGGCCGGGTTCGACAATTTCTACTATTTCTTCAGCCACGAGGATTCCCGCGATGCCTTCGCCATCCCGCATGATCTGAAGATTCTCAAGGAAGTCTTCACGCTGGAGCCCGGCGGCTACAATGCCGAGAATGCCTTCTGGAAGAGTTATGCCATCCATGCCCTGATCGCGGCGCTGCCGGAACCGGACCGGGGCAGGCTGCATGCCCGGGCCGCGCGGATCGCCAAGAAATATGCGGATCTGTCGAACCAGTATCAGTCCGGCAAGGGCGGGAATTCCATCCCGCTGAACTAGGGTGCTGATCCATCGATATGCTGACGAGGCGGGGCATTTGCGCCCCGCCTCGTCTGTTTTGGCCGCCGGCCGCGCTCAGCGGACGATGAACGGTTCGGGATAAAAATATTCCTCGAGATTGTTGCCGTCGCCGCCGCGATCCACGACCACGAAATCCGAGGTGCCGCCGAGCGGGGTGAGAATGCCATGCCAGATGTTGCGATGGATATTCACGCCCTGTCCCGGTGCCGTCAGGAAGGCGATGGGATCGCCCGCCCCGCCGGGCCGGTCATGCGCGACCACGACGAGGAACGGGTGGGCGGACAGCGGCATGAAGGCCTGGCTGCCGAGGGGATGTCGCTCCACCATGGCGAGCGTCAGCGGCAGGTCGTAGGGCTTGCCGCGCAGCAGGCTGATCAGCACGCGCGGGTTTTCCCCGGTTGTCTCCACCTTCGCCAGATCGTGATACCGCGTGCACATGCCGTGATTGATGGGAAAGCTGGACGATCCCTCCACCTCGATCACATCGCCGAAGGGCCGGAATGCGTCGCGGGAAAGCGGTTGTATCAGAATGTCGCGCATGGTTCTTTGCTCCCGATCTTGCCGAAAAGGCGCAGACGGCTCACCCCGCCGTCGGGATAGATGTTGAAGCGGGCATGGGTGACAGCGCCCGCCTGCCGGATCTGACCGGCGCCAAATTCGTGAATCGCATCGGCCGACAGTTTTTGCGGCGGCAGGATTTCATCCCAGAACATGGAGGAGGGAACCACCAGCGGGTCGAGACCCCCGCTGCTGTCTCCAAGGTCTGCCGCTTGAATGGAGCAGGCGTCGGGAAAATTGCCCTTGAAATGCGCGGTGTCGACAACAGCGCTTTCGATGGTCCCGCGCGCGGCGAGGCGGATGATGATCCAGTCATGCCCCGGTTCCCGGCGGCGGCGCGTTTCCCAGCCGTCGCCCATATTGACACCGCGGCCCGGCGCCAGCAGGCGCTGATGGCCGTAATGGGCGTTGGACATGGCGACCACGCGGCCGCCGAACAGCGAGGCCGCCAGATCGATGCTGCTGCCGTCGGCGCCATGGGTGCCAAGGGACGGCTGGCCGTAGACGCGCAGCCGCGCCACGCCGCCATCGGGATGGATGTGGAGCCGCACATGGCTCCACACGGCGTCCGACGTGCAGGCAAAGAAATGCCGGGCGCCGGGACCGAGCGGGCTCAACGCCAGCACTTCCGTCCACCGGGTCGCGGCGTCGGGCTCGTGCGGCGAAAGCGTTGCCTCGATGCGGCAGGCCGGCGGATAGTTGCCGGTGAAATGGGCGGTATCGACGTCGAAGCCGCGGATGGTGCCCGGTGCGGCGAGCTGCACGACCGCGTGGTCATGACCGCTGCCGCGCCGCCGCCGCGTTTCCCAGCCGTCCATCCATTTGCCATGGTCGTCGTATTTTTCCGGGATGAAAACGGCCGGGCTGTCGCTGAGCATGCGTTCGAGCGGAGCGAAGAACTCATCGGTGGCAAACAGCGGCTTGGCGCCGAGCCCCGCGGAGGCAAGGTTGATGCCGTCGCGGGCAAAGGCGGGCAGATGATCCACGCAATCCGGCATGCGCACCCCTTCAGTTTGGCAGCATGCCCTGCAGCCGGAGAAACGCGATCCGTTCCACCTGCCGGCAGGCGGTATTGAACTCGGTTTCCCGGTCATTCTTGACGCGCGTCCTGAAGGCTTCGAGGATGCCATTCTTGCTGTGATCCTTGACCGCGATGATGAAGGGAAAGCCGAAGGTTTCGACGTAGAGGCCGTTGAGCGCTTCGAATTGCGCGCGTTCCGCGTCGGTCAGCGCATCGAGACCGGCGGATGCCTGTTCTTCCGTGGAGCTTTCCGTCAGGCGCTTGGCCTGTGCCAGTTTCCCGGCGAGATCCGGGTGGGCCTTGAGGACGGCAAGCCGCTCCTCCGGCGACGCGCTGCGGAAGACGGCGGTCAGCAGAGCATGCAGCCCCGGTGCCGTGTCGTGCCCATGGGAAAACTCCGACGCAAAGGCGCGCTGCGCAATCCACTCGGAATGTTCGAAGACCCCGCCAAAGCGCGCAACGAACGCCGCTTCCGTCAGTGCCGACGGACGCGGTTCGGCTGACCGGTGCGGATGGGTATTTGCCCAGTGCCGGGCAATGTCGATGCGCCGCGCCAGCCAGACATGGCTGTGGCTTTGCACATAGTCGATGAACCTTGCGACGGCGGCCGCGCGTCCCGGCCTGCCGGCAAGACGGCAATGCAGGCCGATGCTCATCATCTTGGGAGAACCCGCTTCGCCTTCGGCATAGAGCGTATCGAAACTGTCCTTGAGATAGGTGAAGAACTGCTCGCCGGAATTGAAGCCCTGCGGCGTGGCGAAGCGCATGTCATTGGCATCCAGCGTATAGGGGATGATCAGCTGCTGCCGGCCAGCGGCCTCGTGCCAATAGGGCAGGTCGTCGGCATAGGAATCCGACACATAGTCAAAGCCGCCTTCCTCTGCGGCAAGGTCCACCGTGTTGACCGAACAGCGGCCGGTATACCAGCCTTTCGGCCGTTCGCCGGTGATATCGGTATGGATGCGGATGGCATCGCGCATATGCTCGCGCTCCGCCTCCCTGGTGTAGTCCTTGTATTCGATCCACTTCAGCCCGTGCGAGGCGATTTCCCAGTCCGCATCCAGCATGGCGCGCACCTGCGCCGGCGAGCGCTGCAGGGCGGTTGCCACGCCATAGACCGTCACGGGCACGTTCTTGCCGGTGAACAGGCGATGCAGGCGCCAGAATCCGGCCCGCGCGCCATAGTCGTAGATCGATTCCATGTTCCAGTGCCGCTGGCCCGGCCAGGCCTGCGCGCCGACGATTTCCGAGAGAAAGGCTTCGGATGCGGCGTCCCCGTGCAGCACGCAGTTTTCGCCGCCTTCCTCATAGTTCACAACGAACTGGACAGCGATTTTTGCGCCGTCCGGCCAATGGGCCTGCGGCGGGGTTTCTCCGTATCCATGCAAGTCTCTGGGATATTTCATGGCAGCGATCCGTCCTCCACTCTGCTGGTCCGATCCCATGAATAATCAAATAAGCGGGGATGCATTCCCCCAGAAAATTTTGAAAGTCCTGTAAGGAAGCGCCGCCTACTGCGCCGCCGCCGCGCCGGGCAAACTGGGCGATGCAAAAGTGGAAAATCCGCCTTGGGAGGGAGGAACGCTCATGAGTTCTCAGAACGAAACGACAGGCCGTCTGACGACGCATGTGCTGGATACCGCCAGCGGCAAACCTGCCGCCAACCTGCGGGTCGATCTCCTGCGGCTTGATGGCGAGCAGTTCTCGGCGCTGCGCAGCACGCGCACCAATGCGGACGGGCGCTGCGATGCGCCGCTTCTGGCCGGGGCGGAAATGCGTGCCGGCACCTATGAGCTACGTTTCCATGTGGGTGCCTATCTCGGCGGGCAGACCAACGGCGCCGTGCCGTTCCTCGATGTGGTGCCGATCCGCTTCGGCATCGGTGACGAGGCCGCGCACTACCACGTGCCGCTGCTCGTCGCGCCCTATGCCTATTCAACCTATCGCGGGAGCTGACCGGCCATGGATATCCAGACCCGCTCCAGCATCCGCTTCCTGCTCAATGACCGGCTTGTCGAACTGACCGACGTGGCGGCAACCCAGACGCTGCTCGATTTCCTGCGCCTCGATCGCCGGTTGCGCGGCACGAAAGAAGGCTGCGCCGAAGGCGATTGCGGCGCCTGCACTGTCCTGGTCGGCCGCCTGACCCATGGCCAGCTGACCTATGAATCGGTCAATGCCTGCATCCGTTTTGTCGGCTCGCTCGATGCCTGCCATGTCGTCACGGTGGAGGCGCTTGCCGCCGCCGACGGCACGCTGCACCCGGTGCAGCAGGCGATGGTCGACACCCATGCGTCCCAGTGCGGCTTCTGCACGCCCGGTTTCGTCATGTCGCTCTATGGTTTGTGGATGCACAATCCGAGCCCGGCGGTCCGCGACATTGAAAAAGCGCTGCAGGGCAATCTCTGCCGCTGCACCGGCTATGCCGCAATTATTCGGGCGGCGCAAAGCGTGTCGGCACGCAATGCCGGCAATGATCCGCTTGTCGCCGAGCGCGCACGGGTCATCGAACAGCTGCAGACGCTGAAGGATGGCAGGCGCGTCGATATCGGCGAAGGCAAGCAACGCTTTATCCTGCCCGCCGACGCCGATGATTTTGCCGCTGTTCTCGATGCCAATCCCGGCGCAACCATTGTGGCCGGTTCGACCGATGTCGGGCTGTGGGTGACGAAATTCATGCGGGAGATCGGTCCCGTCATCTTCACCGCGCATCTGGACGGGCTGCGCCGGATCACGGCCGACGACGATGGGCTGACACTCGGCGCCGGGGTGAGCTACACCGACGCCTATCCGGTCATCTCGGAACATTTCCCGCAATTGTCGGAGCTGTGGAACCGTATCGGCGGCGAGCAGGTGCGCAATATGGGCACGATCGGCGGCAACGTCGCCAATGGTTCGCCTATCGGTGATACGCCGCCGGCTTTGATTGCGCTCGGCGCAAGCGTGCGCCTGCGCAAAGGCCCGAACCGCCGCACTGTGCCGATGGAAAAATACTTCATCGACTATGGCAAACAGGACCGCATGCCCGGAGAATTCGTCGAGGCCATCCACATCCCCGCGCTCAAGCCGGGCGAACGGTTTGCCGTCTACAAGATATCAAAACGGCTCGACGAGGACATTTCATCGGTGTGCGGCGCGTTCAAGGTGCTGCTCGACACTGCTGGCAAGGTACAGGCCGCCACGATCGCCTTCGGCGGCATGGCGGGCACGCCAAAGCGCGCGGCCGCCGTCGAGGCGGTGCTGACGGGCTCGTCATGGGATGAGGCGGCCATCGAGCGGGCGATGGCGGCCTTTACAGTGGATTTCACGCCGCTGACCGACTGGCGCGCCTCGGCGGACTACCGGCTTTTGACCGCCAGGAACCTGCTGCGCCGCTTCCATCTGGAGACGACGGGCGAAGAGACCATCCGGCTGAACCGTTATGCCGCGGTTGCGGGCTAGGAGGAAAGCATGAATTCGATCCAGCCGATGGCCCGCATCAAGGGCGGGGTGCACGAACAGCAGCCGCATGAATCCGGCCACAAGCACGTTTCCGGTTCCGCCGAATATATCGATGACATGCCGGAACCGGCCGACACGCTGCACGCCTATCTCGGCCTGTCGCAGCGTGCGCATGCGGACATCCTGTCAATCGATTTCGAAGCGGTCAGGGCCTGTGCAGGCGTGATCGGTGTCCTGACGGCGGATGATATCCCCGGCCACAATGATGTGAGCCCGGCGGGCAAGCATGACGATCCGGTCTTTGCGGTGGGTAAGGTGGAATTCCATGGCCAGCCCATGTTTGCCGTCATCGCCGAGACGCGGCAGATCGCCCGGAATGCGGCCGCGAAGGTCAAGGTGGAATATCGCGATCTCGATCACGCCATCGACGTGCTCGACGCCGAAAAAGCCGGCTATCCGCTGGTCATCGATCCGCTCAAGCTCGAGCGCGGAGATATCGCCGAGGGGCTTGCCAAGGCAACGAACCGGCTGAGCGGTGAAATGCGCATCGGCGGGCAGGATCATTTCTATCTCGAGGGCCACATCGCCTTTGCCATGCCCGGCGAGGATGACGAGGTGACGGTGTATTCCTCGACCCAGCACCCGAGCGAGACCCAGCACATGGTCGGCCATGTTCTCGGCGTGCCCGCCAATGCGGTCACGGTCAATGTGCGGCGCATGGGCGGCGGCTTCGGCGGCAAGGAAACGCAGGCCAACCTCTTTGCTGCGGTCGCTGCGGTTGCCGCAAAGAAATACAAGCGGGCGGTAAAGATCAGGCCGGACCGCGACGACGACATGGTTGCCACAGGCAAACGCCACGATTTCCACGTGGCCTACGAGCTGGGCTTTGATGATGACGGCCGCATCGAAGCGGTGGACGCAACGTTTTCGGCGCGCTGCGGTTTCTCCGCCGATCTCTCAGGACCGGTCACCGACCGGGCGCTGTTCCACGCCGACAACTGCTATTTCTATCCCAATGTCCGCCTGCGTTCGCGTCCGCTCAAGACCAATACGGTGTCCAACACGGCATTTCGCGGTTTTGGCGGCCCGCAGGGCATGGTCGGCGGCGAGCGGATGATCGAGGATATCGCCTATGCGCTGGGCAAGGACCCGCTGGAAATCCGCAAGGCCAATTTCTACGGCGGCACCGGCAGGAACGTCACGCCCTACCACCAGACCGTTGAAGACAATATCATTCCGCAGATCGTCACCGAACTGGAGGCATCCTCGGACTACGCGGCGCGGCGCGAAGCGGTTCTTGCCTTCAACCGCGGCAGCCGGATCATCAAGCGCGGCATCGCGCTGACGCCGGTCAAGTTCGGCATCTCCTTCACCAAGACCGAATACAACCAGGCGGGCGCGCTGGTGCATGTCTACAGCGACGGCTCGATCCATCTGAACCATGGCGGCACGGAAATGGGGCAGGGGCTCTACACCAAGGTGGCGCAGGTGGTGGCCGATGAGTTTCAGGTCGATCTCGACCGCGTCAAGGTGACCGCAACGACCACGGCGAAGGTGCCCAACACATCGGCGACGGCAGCCTCGTCCGGGTCCGATCTCAACGGCATGGCCGCGGCCAATGCGGCGCAGCAGATCAAGGCGCGGCTGGTGGATTTCGCTGCCGAGCATTATGCGGTCGCAAGGAACGAAGTCTTCTTCGAACCCAATACGGTCCGGGTGGGCAATCGCCTGATCCCGTTTGCCGACTTCATCCGGACAGCCTATGGCGCCCGCGTGCAGCTGTCGGCGGCGGGCTTCTACAAGACCCCGAAAATCCACTGGAACCGTGCCGAAGGCAGGGGCCGGCCGTTCTATTACTTCGCCTATGGCGCATCGGTCTCGGAAGTCAGCATCGATACGCTGACCGGCGAGTATCAGGTGGACCGGACGGATATCCTGCATGACGTCGGAAAATCGCTTAATCCGGCGCTCGATCTCGGGCAGGTCGAAGGCGCCTTCGTCCAGGGCATGGGGTGGCTGACCACCGAGGAGCTCTGGTGGGATGCCAAGGGACGGCTGCGCACCCATGCGCCCTCCACCTACAAGATCCCGCTCGCCTCGGACCGTCCGCGTCAGTTCAACGTGGAATTGGCCACATGGTCGGTCAACCGCGAGGAGACGATCCGCCGTTCCAAGGCGGTCGGCGAGCCGCCGTTCATGCTGGCCATCTCCGTGCTCGAGGCAATCTCCATGGCTGTCGCCAGCGTTGCCGGTTACCGGATCGCGCCGCGCCTCGACGCCCCGGCGACGCCGGAACGCGTGCTGATGGCGGTCGAGCGGCTGCGCGCTGCGCGAAGCGGGAAGTGAGCGTCCCATGCCGTCGAACCGCGATGATATCAGGGACTTTCTCAACCGGCGCAAACATGTGGTGCTGGTCGAGGTGAAATCCGCCAGCGGCTCGACGCCGCGCGAAGCGGGCGCCTGGATGCTGGTTGCGGTCGATTGTATTTTTGGGACCATCGGCGGCGGCCAGCTTGAATTCATGGCCATCGACCATGCGCGGCGGCTGCTGAGCGAAGGCGGGGCGGATGCGGACGATATTTCCGTTCCGCTCGGACCGGAGATCGGACAATGCTGCGGCGGGCGGGTTGCCCTTGGCTTCAAGCGGGTGGACAGGCCCCTGCGTTCGGCGCTGGTGGAAAAGGTCGACCTGGAAATCGCCCAGCGCCCGCATGTCTACATCTTCGGGGCGGGGCATGTCGGCGATGCGCTGGCCATGGCCCTGTCGCTGGTGCCGCTGCGCATCGTCCTCGTCGATACGCGCGAGATCGAACTGTCCGCCACGCGGGTCCCCGGCATCGAAACCTGCCTGACGGCAATGCCGGAAATGGTGGTGCGCGATGCACCGGCGGGCAGCGCCTTCGTCGTCCTCACCCATGACCATGCGCTGGATTTTCTCATCACCGCCGAAGCCCTTGCGCGGGGCGATGCCGCCTATGTCGGCATGATCGGTTCGAAGACCAAGAAGGCGACGTTCCGCAGCTGGCTGGAGCGGGAAGCCGGCCGCCCGGACATTTTTGACGGGCTTGTCTGCCCGGTGGGCGGAACCGCGGTCAAGGACAAGCGCCCGTCCGTCATTGCGGCGCTGGCCGCGGCCGAGATCATGACCTCGGCCCTCAATCACCGGACCGGCGAGGAGCGCCTGCCGAAGCAGAAGGCGCGCCTGCACGCCTGATGCCTATTCGAGCATGGCGCTGATCAGGCGCTGGCAGCGCTCGGTCATGAAATCGATCATCAGCCGCACCTTCGGGTCCTGAAACCGCTTGTGCGGATAGATCGCCGCAAGCTGGATGCTGACCGGTGGCGTATTCTCAAGGATCGGCTGCAATGTCCCGTCATTGATATGGTTTTTGACCTCGAAGAGCGGCTTGTTGATGATGCCGCGGCTATCGAGTGCCCAACGGGTCAAAACATCCCCGTCATCGGAATCATAGGGGCCGCTGACCTCCAGCTTGCGCGGGCCTTCCGGCGTCTGCAGCGTCCAGTAATATTCCTTGGAGCCGGGATAGCGCAGAAGCAGGCAATCGTGATGCCCGGTAATGAGTTCGTCCGGGCTGGCCGGGATGCCGCGCTTGGCAAGGTAGTCCGGCGAGGCGCAGATCACCCGCTCGCAGTTCATGATGCCGCGCATGCGCAGATTGGAATCTTCGAGAATGCCGAGTTTGAAGGCGACGTCGACGCCCTCGCTCATGATGTCGATATTGTGGTCCGACAATCGCAGCCGCACCTCGATATCCGGATATTTGTCGTGGAATTCCGGCACGCCGGAGGCAATCAGCCTGCGGCCGATGCCGAGCGGCGCGGTGATGCGGATGGCACCCTTCGGCTTTTGCGACAGGTCGGCAATTGCCGCTTCCGCCTCGTTGATGGCCTCGATGATCTTGACCGCCCTTTCATAGAAGACGCGGCCATGCTCGGTCGGCGTCAGCTTGCGCGTGGTGCGGTTGAAAAGGCGCACGCCGAGATAGCGCTCCAGTTCCTTGATGCGGTTGCTGGCGACAGCCGGGGACGCCCGCTGGTCCCGGCCGGCGGCAGAAAGGTTTCCCAGTTCGACGACGCGAACGAAAACACGAAGATTATCGAAATATGACATGGTTCCCACCCCTGTCTTACACCGTTCCATGCTGTAGCATTTTATAGTTTTTTTTGAAAGAGATGGGCGATTTATGGCGTTTTCCTGCGGCTCAGGCTTTGGCACATACTCTTTCGCATAAAAGGGAGAGCCGCATGTATGAATATGCCATAGCCTGGGAATGGCTGAACTTTGCCGTCCGCTGGTTGCACGTGATCACCGGCATTGCGTGGATCGGCTCGTCATTCTATTTCGTGGCGCTTGATCTTGGCCTGCGGCAGCGTCCGGACCTTCCCGCCGGTGCCCATGGCGAGGAATGGCAGGTGCATGGCGGCGGTTTCTATCACATCCAGAAATATCTGGTCGCCCCGGCGCAGATGCCTGAACATCTGACCTGGTTCAAATGGGAATCCTATGCGACGTGGCTGTCCGGCTTCGCCATGCTGTGCATCGTCTATTATGCCGGCGCCGACCTCTACCTGATCGATCCGCATGTGCTCGATGTGTCGCGCCCGGTGGCCATCGCGATCTCGCTGGCCTCGATCTTCGGTGGCTGGGTGGTCTATGACACCATCTGCAAGTCGCCGCTGGGCCGCAATGATACGCGGCTGATGGTGCTGCTCTATTTCGTTCTGGTGGGCATGGCCTGGGGCTATACGCAGCTCTTCACCGGCCGCGCCGCCTTTCTGCATCTGGGCGCCTTCACGGCGACGATCATGTCGGCAAACGTGTTCATGATCATCATTCCCAACCAGAAGAAGGTGGTTGCGGACCTGATTGCCGGCAAGACGCCGGATCCCAAGCTCGGCAAGCAGGCCAAGCAGCGCTCGACGCACAACAATTACCTGACGCTGCCGGTGCTGTTCCTGATGCTGTCGAACCATTATCCGCTGGCATTCGGCACCCAGTACAACTGGATCATCGCCTCGCTGGTGTTCCTGATGGGCGTCACCATCCGCCACTGGTTCAACACGCGCCACGCCCGCAAGGGTGACCCGACCTGGACGTGGCTTGTCACCGCCATCCTGTTCATCGTCATCATGTGGCTGTCGACGGTGCCGAAGATCCTGTCGGGAGGCCCGGCTGCCGACAAGGTATCGGCCGTGCAGCAGCCCTTCATCGCCGCGGCGGAATTTCCCAAGGTGCGCGATACGGTCCTCGGCCGCTGCTCCATGTGCCACGCCAAGGAGCCGGGCTGGGAAGGGCTTGTCGCTCCGCCCAAGGGCGTGATGCTGGAAACCGATGGCCAGATCGCCGCGCATGCCCGCGAGATCTATCTCCAGGCCGGGCGCTCGCACGCCATGCCGCCGGCCAACGTGACCGCCATCTCCAACGAGGAGCGCCAATTGCTGGCCAAATGGTATGAGAACACAGTCAAAGGAGGAACAATCCAATGAGCCAACTGCTGCTGCGCGGCCGGGTGCTGACCTTCACCGATGCGCCGAAGGCCATCGACGACACGGCGTCCTATTCCTATTTTGAAGATGGTGCCGTTCTCATCGAAAACGGCAGGGTTGTCCGCGTCGGCGACCATGCGGCGCTTGCGCCTCTGGCGGGGCCGCAGGCGGAGATCGTCGATCACCGCCCGCATCTGATCCTGCCCGGTTTCATCGACACGCATCTGCACTTCCCGCAGACCCAGGCCATCGCCTCCTACGGGGCGCAGCTACTGGAATGGCTCAATACCTACATCTTCGTTGAAGAGCAGAAGTTCGCGTCTTCAGCCCATGCCGATTTCATCGCCGGGCGCTTCATGGACGAGCTCCTGCGCAACGGCACCACCTCGGCGGTTGCCTATTGCTCGGTGCATCCGGAAAGCGTCGATGCTTATTTTGCGGCAGCGGAAAAGCGCAATATGCTGATGATCGGCGGCAAGGTCATGATGGACCGCAATGCGCCGGAAGGGCTGCGCGACACGGCGCAGACCGGTTACGACGAGACCAAGGCGCTGATCACGAAATGGCACGGCCGGGGCCGGGCGCACTATGCCATCAGCCCGCGCTTTGCCATCACCTCGACCCCCGAGCAGATGGAGATGAGCCGGGTTCTCGTGCGCGAACATCCCGAATGCTACGTGCAGACGCACCTGTCGGAAAACCGCGACGAGGTTGCCTATGCAACCTCGCTTTACCCCGCCGCCAAGGATTATACCGACATCTATGCCGGCTATGACCTTCTGGGCAAAAAGATGCTGCTCGGGCACTGCATCTACCTGTCCGACCGGGAAATTGCGGTGCTGGCCGAAACCGGGTCCGTGGCGGTCTTCTGCCCGACCTCCAATCTGTTCCTCGGCAGCGGCCTGTTCGACCGCGACCGGTTCCAGCAGCTGGGCGCGCGGTTTTCCGTGGCGACGGATGTCGGCGGCGGCACCAGCTTCTCCATGCTGGAGACAATGGCCGAAGCCTACAAGGTGCTGCACGTGCAGGGCCAGCGCCTCTCGCCCTTCGCGTCCTATTACATGATGACGCTCGGCAATGCGCGGGCGCTCGGCCTTGAAGACCGGATCGGATCGCTGCATGCGGGCGCCGATGCGGATATCACGGTTCTCGACAGCCGCGCCAAGCCGGCGATGGAATTGCGCATGCGCACGGCAACGACGCTGGCCGAAGAGCTGTTCATCCTGCAGACCATGGGGGATGACCGTTCGGTGGCCGAGGTCTATGTGGCGGGCAAGCCGATGAAGAGCAGGCTCGACAAACACCCGGCGGCGGGTCCCGCCCGGTCAGCGGCCGATCTGCAGATCGCCTGAGGATGACGAAAAGGGGGCCAGCGGCCCCCTTTTGCTTTCTCCGCTAGAGTTCGTGCGGTTTGCGGCCGCCCATGGCCTGCGTCAGTTCATCGGCGGTCCGGCGGATGACCGGTCCAAACACATCCAGCTTGTTCTTGGGCAGGCGCACGGCCGGGCCGGAGATTGAAATCCCGGCAATGGCTTCCCCGTGTTCATTGAAGACGGGCGCAGCGATGCAGCGCATGCCGAGCGTGTGCTCCTCATCATCGATCGACCAGCCGCGTGCGCGGATCTGCTGGATGTCCTTCAGGAGAGCGGGCAGCGTATCGAGTGTGTGGGCGGTGAAATGCGCCAGCGTCTTGCCGCTGAGCATCTGGCCGATATCGGTGTCCGACCAGGTCGACAGGATCGCCTTGCCGATGCCCGATGCATGGATAGGGCCGCGCCGTCCCGGCCGGAAGAAGGCGCGCATCGGCGCATGGCTCTCGATCTGCGAAATGAAGACCACATCGCCTTCATCCTCGATGGCGACATTGGCTGTCTCTCCGCACGCGTCCATCAGCCTTTTCAGGAATGGCCGGCTGATGCTGCCAAGCTTGCGGTAGCGCAGGAAGGCATTGCCGATTTCAAAAGCTCGCACGCCGACCGTCCATTCGCCGGATTCCGGGTCATGCGCGAGCATGCCGTGATTGGCAAGCGACGTCAGCAGCCGGTGAACGGTCGATGGCGCCATTCCGGTATGGTCGGCCAGGTCGGTCAGCGTCGATCCGTCATTGTCGGCGACGATGCTGAGCAGATGGAGGCTGCGGTCAAGCACCTGAACCGAGGACGGCACGGCATTCTCGCCCGCCTTGCGTCCCCGCCTGCCTTTCGCTGCTGTTGACTGTGAGGCCATGCTGGCATCTTCCCCTTGCATTACGATGCATTGGCATAATCCGGCGCGGTTGATTTTACCAGTTTTATTGAAAATCTTTATTTCCATATGATGAGAATGATTTCCAGAAATTCATTGTGTGATTCATGAAACGGATTATGATCCCACTAAATCTGGAGGAATGATCATGACCAAAATGCGTGCTGTCGATGCTGCGGTTCTTATCCTGGAAAAGGAGGGGATCGATTGCGCTTTCGGTGTGCCGGGCGCGGCCATCAACCCGTTCTATTCGGCGCTGCGCGCCCGCGGTTCGGTCCGCCATATCCTGGCGCGCCACGTGGAAGGCGCTTCGCACATGGCGGAGGGCTATACCCGCGCCAATCACGGCAATATCGGCGTGTGCATCGGCACATCCGGCCCGGCCGGCACCGATATGATCACCGGTCTTTACTCCGCCTCGGCCGATTCCATCCCCATTCTGTGCATTACCGGGCAGGCGCCGCGCGCCCGTCTCGACAAGGAGGATTTTCAGGCCGTCGATATCGCTTCCATCGCCAAGCCGGTGACCAAATGGGCGGTGACCGTGATGGAACCCGCTTTGGTGCCCTACGTTTTCCAGAAGGCCTTCCACATCATGCGGTCGGGCCGTCCGGGTCCGGTGCTGATCGACCTGCCGCTGGATGTGCAGCTGGCGGAAATCGAGTTTGACGCCGACACCTATGAACCGCTCGAACCGTACAAGCCCGCCGCAACGCGGGCGCAGGTGGAAAAGGCGCTCTCCATGCTCAATGCGGCGGAACGGCCGCTGATCGTGGCGGGCGGCGGCATCATCAATGCGGATGCCTCCGATCTCCTGGTGGAGTTTGCCGAAATCACCGGCGTTCCCGTCATCCCGACATTGATGGGCTGGGGAACGATTCCGGACGATCACCGGCTGATGGCGGGCATGTGCGGCCTGCAGACCTCGCACCGCTACGGCAATGCCACGCTGCTGGCATCGGACTTCGTGCTGGGGATCGGCAACCGCTGGGCCAACCGGCATACGGGCAATGTCGCGACCTATACGGAAGGGCGCACATTCGTGCATGTCGACATCGAGCCGACCCAGATCGGCCGCGTTTTCGCGCCGGATTTCGGCATTGTCTCCGATGCGGGCAAGGCGCTGAAGCTGTTCCTCGACGTGGCCACCGAATGGAAGGCCGCGGGCAAACTGCGCGACTGGTCGGCATGGGCGCGGGAATGCCAGGAGCGCAAGCGCACCCTGCTGCGCAAGACGCATTTCGACCAGACGCCGCTGAAGCCGCAGCGCGTCTACGAGGAGATGAACAAGGCGTTCGGCCGCGATACCTGCTATGTCACGACCATCGGCCTCAGCCAGATTGCCGGAGCGCAGTTTCTGCATGTCTACCGCCCGCACAACTGGATCAATTGCGGCCAGGCCGGTCCCCTCGGCTGGACCTTGCCCGCTGCCCTTGGCGTGCGTGCCGCCGATCCGCACCGGCCGATCGTGGCGCTCTCCGGCGACTATGATTTCCAGTTCATGATCGAGGAACTGGCTGTCGGCGCCCAGCATAAGCTGCCCTATCTGCACGTGGTCGTGAACAATTCCTATCTCGGGCTGATCCGTCAGGCGCAGCGCGGCTTCAACATGGATTTCGAAGTGTCGCTTGCTTTCGACAACATCAATGCGTCTGATGATGCGGAGAAGGGCTACGGCGTCGACCACGTGGCGGTGGCCGAAGGTCTCGGCTGCAAGGCCATCCGCGTGCGCAGCCCCAACCAGTTTGCCGATGCGTTTGCGCAGGCGCAGGCGCTGATGGACGAGCACCAGGTGCCGGTGGTCATCGAGTTCATCCTCGAGCGGGTGACCAATATCTCCATGGGTGCCGACATCAACGCAGTGGTCGAGTTCGAGGAACTGGCCGAGCAGAAGCAGGATGCGCCGACCGCCGTCGCGGCATTCCTTGACTGACATTCACTGACTTTCCGGAGGTCCCATGCCCAAATTTGCAGCCAATCTGACCATGCTCTTCAACGAGGTTCCGTTTCTCGACCGCTTTGCACTGGCCAGCCAGGCGGGTTTCGACGCGGTGGAATATCTCTTCCCCTATGAGTTCGATGCCGCCGTTCTCAAACGGAAACTTGGCGAACACCGGCTGGTGCAGGTGCTGCACAATCTTCCGGCCGGCAACTGGGCGGGCGGCGAGCGCGGCATTGCGGTGCTGCCCGACCGCATCGATGAATTCCGGCGCGGCGTTGCCACGGCCATCGACTATGCCACCGAGTTGGGGTGCAGGCAGATCAACTGCCTTGCCGGCATTGCGCCGGTCGGGCTGGCGCAGGATGTGCTGCGCACCACCTTCGTGCATAATCTGCGCCTGGCGGCGCAGGAGCTTGCCAGACATCAGATCCGCCTGCTGATCGAGCCGATCAACCCCTACGATATTCCCGGCTTCTACCTGAATACCGTGGAACAGGCCGCATCGATCATCGATGAGGTCGGCAGCGACAATCTCTTCATCCAGTACGATCTCTATCATCAGCAGCGCACGCGCGGCGAACTGGTGGCGACCTATCAGCGCCACAAGGACCGCATTGCCCATATCCAGCTGGCCGACAATCCCGGCCGGAACGAACCGGGCACGGGCGAGATCAACTATCCCTTCGTGTTCGAGGCACTGGACGAGGCCGGTTACACCGGCTGGATCGGCTGCGAATACAAACCAAAGACTGAAACGCAACGCGGGCTGGGCTGGCTGAAGGACTTTTCCGACGCACAGAAATCCGCCGACATCTTGAGAATGAGGAGCTGAGGACATGGCTGACATAGGTTTCATCGGACTGGGCATCATGGGAACGCCCATGGCACGTCACCTGCAGGATGCGGGGCATGACGTCTACACCTCGAAATTCTTCATCGAGCCGCGCCCGGAACTGGTCGAGAACGGTCTGAAGATCGTTGAAAGCCCGAAAGCTCTGGCGGAAAAGACGGATATCATCATCATGATGCTGCCGGACACGCCGGAGGTCAAGGACGTGCTCTTCGGCGAAAACGGCGTGGTCTTCGGCTTGAAGCCGGGCAAGCTCGTCATCGACATGAGCTCGATCTCGCCGATCGAGACGAAGGAGTTTGCCAAAAGGGTTCGCGAGACGGGCAGCGAATATATCGATGCGCCGGTGTCCGGCGGCGAAGTGGGCGCCAGGAACGCCACGCTCAGCATCATGGCGGGCGGCGAGCAAAGCGCCTTCGACCGGGCCCTGCCGCTGTTCAAGCTGATGGGCAAGAACATCACGCTTGTCGGCGATTGCGGCGACGGCCAGGTGACCAAGGTTGCCAACCAGATCATCGTTGCCCTGACCATCGAAGCCATTTCCGAAGCGCTGGTGCTCGCGTCGAAGGCGGGTGCCGATCCGGCGCGGGTGCGCGAGGCGCTGATGGGCGGCTTTGCCTCCTCGCGCATTCTCGAACTGCATGGCGAGCGGATGATCAAGCGGACATTCGAACCGGGCTTCCGCATCTCGCTGCACCAGAAGGACCTCAACCTGGCCTTGCAGAGTGCCAAGTCGCTCGGCGTCTCGCTGCCCAACACGGCATCGACGCAGGAACTGTTCAACAGCTGCGCGGCGAACGGCGACAGCGGTCTCGACCATTCCGGACTGGTCAAGGCGCTGGAGCGCATCGCCAATCACGCGGTCGCCTGAGGTCGGCGGACAAGGGTCTGGGGACGGACAACAATGACATTGAAAACCGCCCCCAGGGCATTCCTGACATCCCTGTTTGACGCGGCCGTGGCGGCGGCGCAGGCCGGGCGCACCGTTGCCGCCAACCTGCCGGAAAGGCCCAAGGGCCGGACCATCGTCATCGGTGCGGGCAAGGGTTCGGCGCAGATGGCGCGGGCTTTTGAGAAGGCCTGGGATGGCCCGCTGCAAGGGGTTGTGGTCACCCGTTACGGTTTCGGCGTGGCGTGCGAGCAAATCGAGATCATCGAGGCGGCGCACCCGGTGCCCGATGCGGCGGGTCTGAAGGCCACGGCGCGACTGTTCGCGGCGGTTGCCGGTCTGACCGAAGACGATCTTGTCGTGGCGCTGATATCGGGCGGCGGTTCGGCGCTGTTGCCGGCGCCGCCGAACGGCATGACACTCGACGACGAGATTGCGGTTAACAAGGCATTGCTGGCATCCGGGGCGCCGATTTCCGCGATGAACACGGTGCGCAAGCACCTTTCAACCGTCAAGGGCGGGCGGCTGGCCGCGGCCGCCTTTCCGGCGCGGGTCGTGACGCTTGTCATATCCGATATTCCCGGCGACAATCCGGCGCTGGTCGCGTCGGGGCCGACCGTGCCGGATGACGCATCGCTGGACGATGCGTTGGCGATCGTGCGTCAGTACAACCTTGCATTGCCGCCCGCGGCCCTGCGGCATCTGTCGCTGGATGCGGCCCGCGCACCCAGCCCTGGCGATGCCGGGTTTGCCCGCAACACGGTCCGCATCATCGCCTCCGCAGCGGTCTCGCTCGACGCGGCTGCGGCCGAAGCGCGGCGCCAGGGTGTCGACGCCGTCATCCTGTCGGATGCCATCGAGGGCGAGGCACGGGAAGTGGCGCATGTGCACGCCGCACTTGCCCGCGAAGTTTTGACCAGAAACCGGCCGTTCACGGCGCCGGTGGTTCTCCTGTCCGGGGGAGAGACCACGGTCACCGTGCGCGGGTCCGGCAAGGGCGGGCGCAACACCGAATTTCTTCTGTCCTTGGCGCTCGATATTGCCGGAGCCGGGGGGATTTCGGCGCTGGCCGCCGATACGGACGGCATCGATGGTTCGGAGGACAATGCCGGGGCCTTTGCCGACGGCAGCACCGCCGCGCGGCTGGCGGGTCTTGGGAGGGACGCGCGCGGCCTGTTGAATTTGAATGATGCGTGGTCGGCCTTCGATGCGCTCGGCGATCTCTTTGTGCCGGGCCCGACGGGCACCAATGTCAATGATTTCCGCGCTGTCTATATCAGCCGGGATCAGTTCCTTTCGCGCTGATTGCCCGAATAGGAGCGCAGGGGAATATCAAGCACATGGATCAGCGGATCAATGCCGAGGTCTGCCAATTGATCCAGCGGCAGGCTGTTGAGTTCGGCAATGGTGCGGCGCGCATTGCGCCAGGCAATATAATTCCGGTAAATGTTCATTTTCATACCTCGTCTTTGTTCGTCAAATCGACTTGCGGACAAGACGGAGTATGCGTGGTCCGGCCAAAACCCGGTATCCCGTTTGGCCGAAGAGATTGCCCGATCCTCCGAGAGTGAGGCTGATGCAGCGGTCACGCGCCCGCGTCGCTGCCCATCCGGTCGATGTCGCGGCGCAGGATGATGGATGTGGTGACGTCATCCACTTCCTCCAGCAGCGCCACCGTATCGCGGATGGTGTTGAGGTGGTTCATCGACGGCACCTCGACCTCGACAATCAGATCAAGCTGGCCGCTGACCGAGGAAACGCGCCGGACTTCCGGATGGGCGGCGAGCCGGTCGAGCACGCCAAGCGCCGGGGTGCGCACCAGGCTGATCAGCAGGAAGGCGCAGATCGCGCCCTCATTCAACTGCCCGATATCGGCCCGGTAGCCGCGGATGACGCCCGACCGTTCGAGAAAGAGAATGCGCTCGCTGGTTGCGCTGCGCGACAGGCCGATCTTTCCGGCAAGCGTCTTCAGCGGAATCTTGGCATCCCGCGACAGGATGCTCAGGATGTTCCGGTCCTTTTCATCGAGTTCCTTCATTGCCCTCTTCGTCCCCCCGACCAAATGCCGGTTCTGGCCGTCTTTCTGACGGTCAAACCGGCGGATTAACGGATGCCCCATTTTGAGGCCCGTGCCAAGCTCCGGTGAAAAGGAGCTGATGCATGATCAATCTGTCCCATCCGGCACCGGCATTTTCGAATGCGGACGCCCTCGCCATTGCCCGGCAGCATTTCGGCATCGAGGGCCGGATCAGTTCGCTCGCCAGCGAACGCGACCAGAATTTCCGGATCGATGCGTCCGATGGCTCCATCTGGATACTCAAGGCGGTCAATTCCAGTGAGCCGAAGGATCAGAGCGATTTCCAGACGGCGCTGCTGCATCATCTGGAAGCCAATGCCTCCGACCTGCCGGTGCCGCGCTTGCGCCGCTCGCTGGACGGACAGGTGCTGGTGCAGGTTCAATCCCCGTCGGGTGAGCGGCATTGCATCCGCGTCGTGTCCTGGCAGGACGGCGATCCCCTGGCCGAACGCGAACGCACGCCGGCGGTCCTGCAAAGCCTTGGCGGCATGCTTGGGCGGCTGGACAGGGCCATGCAGGGCTTCATGCATCCCGGCGCGCTCCGGACATTCGACTGGGACATGCGGGCGGCGGGCCTGTCGCGCCAGCGCCTGAAATATATCGACAATGCCGACGACCGTGCGCTGCTCGGCCGCTTCCTCGACCGGTTCGAGGCGCGGGTGGCGCCGCGCCTGCCTCGCTTACGCGCCGCCGTCATCCACAATGACGCCAATGACTGGAACGTGCTGGTCGATCCGGATAATCCGGGGAAAATTGCCGGCCTGATCGATTTCGGCGATGCGCTGCACAGCGTGCTGATCGCGGAAGTGGCGGTGGCCTGCGCCTATTCCATTCTCGATCTCGACGATCCCATCGGTGCGGCAGCCGTCATCGCCGCAGGTTTCCATGCGGAATATCCCCTGCAGGAACAGGAGCTGGACCTGCTGTTCGACCTGATCGCCATGCGGCTCGTCACCAGCGTCACGCTGTCGGCGCAGCGCAAGGACAAGACGGATGACAATCCCTATCTCGCCATCAGCGAGGCCCCCGCCTGGGCATTGCTGCGGCGCCTCGATGCGATCAATCCGGGTTTTGCCACGGCGATTTTCCGCCATGCCTGCGGATATGATGCAGCGGCCGGGGCCAAGGCGGTCGCTGGCTGGATCAAGCGCAACAACCGGACTTTTGCTCCGGTTCTCGCGCAGCATCCGGCCACCGCGGCCAAGGCGCTGGTTCCCTATGGCGATCCTGAAAATGCCATGACCATCTGGTCCGCCGCGCAGCAGCCTGATAAGGCAACCGCGTGGTGGGATGCCTATTGCGCGGAAACTGGCATTGCGCTCGGCATCGGGCCGTGGGGCGAAGAGCGCTCCGTCTACACCGGCCCGATGTTCGAATCGCGTTTTATTGCAGGCGAGCGGCGCACCCGCCATCTCGGCCTCGATCTCTTCATGGCTGCAGGCACGAAGCTGTTCACCCCCATCGCGGCAACTGTCGCAGAAGTCGTCATCGAGCCCGATCCGCTCGGCTATGGCTGCCTGATCAAGCTTGAGCACGCGCCGGATGGCTGCCCGCCCTTTGCAACGCTGTGGGGACATCTTGCGCATGAGGCCATGACGCGGCTGCGTCCGGGCGATGTGCTTCAGGCGGGCGATCTCGTCGGCCAAATGGGCGCGCCTGCGGAAAATGGCGGCTGGGCGCCGCATCTGCATCTGCAGCTTTCGGTCGATACATCCCTGTCGGCGACCGCCATCCTTGGCGTCGGCGAAGCGCGCTATCTCCCGGTCTGGGGCGAGCTGTTTCCGGACCCGGCCAATTTCATCGGCCTGCCACGCGAAACATTCCAGCAGACGGGGCGCAGCAGGGAGGCGATCGTCGCGGCGCGCCGCACATCGCTCCTGCCCAATCTGTCGATCTCCTATGCGGAGCCGATCAAGTTCGTGCGCGGCGAGGGTGTCTGGCTGATCGACGATCGCGGCCGGGCCTATCTCGACTGCTTCAACAATGTCTGCCATCTCGGCCATGCCCATCCGGATGTGGTCAGAGCCCTGTCGTGGCAGGCGGGCCTGCTCAACACCAACACGCGCTATCTCCACGACAACATCGTCACCTATGCGGAGCGGCTGACGGCGACGCTGCCCGGTGATCTCACCGTGGCGACCTTCGCCTGTTCGGGCAGCGAAGCCAACAGCCTGATGCTGCGGATGATGCGGGCGCATACGGGACGCGAGGAGGCGATTGTTCTCGATTGGGCCTATCATGGCACGACGCAGGAACTGATCGATCTCAGCCCCTACAAGTACAAGCGCAAGGGCGGCAAGGGCCGCAAGCCGCATGTCTATGAGGCCGCCATTCCCGATCCCTACCGGGCGCCGTCCGACTGGCCGCAGGCGGAGATTGCCAGCCGCTATGCGCAAAGCGTTGCCGAACAGATCGAGTTGATGCGCAAGGCCGGAAAAGCGCCGGGCCTGTTTCTTGCCGAGTCCATTCCCAGCGTTGCCGGTCAGGTTTTCCTGCCGGACGGCTACCTCAAGGACGTCTACGCGATGGTGCGCGCCGCTGGCGGCATCTGCGCGGCGGATGAAGTGCAGGTCGGTTTCGGCCGCGTCGGCAGCCATTGGTGGGCGTTCGAGACGCAAGGCGTCGTGCCCGACATCGTCACCATGGGCAAGCCCATCGGCAATGGCCATCCCATGGCGGCGGTGGTGACGACGCGCGAGATCGCGGCTTCCTTCAACAATGGCATGGAATATTTCAACACGTTCGGCGGCAATCCCGTTTCCTGTGCGGTGGGCCTTGCGGTGCTCGACGTGATCGAACGCGACAATCTGCGGCAGAATGCGTTGGACACAGGCAATTACCTGCTGCAGCGCTTCGAGGAGATGAAGGCCCGCCATGCCGTCATTGGCGATGTGCGCGGACAGGGGCTGTTTCTCGGTATCGAGCTGGTGACGGACCGCAAGAGCAAGGAGCCTGCCACACAGATTGCCCGCGCCATCAACAACGGCGCCAGGGAGCGCGGTGTCCTGATGGGAACAGAGGGACCGCACGACAACATCCTGAAGCTGCGCCCGCCGATGATTTTCAGCCGGGCCAATGCGGATTATCTCATCGACGTGTTGGAGGACACGTTCACGGCCGTCCTGGCGAAGCAGTGATCTAAAAACCGAAGAAAAGGACGAACCGCCGGGCAAGGTGTCCGGCGGGCGGGAAAGATTTATTCAATCACAATGAGGGAGAACATCATGAAACGGACTGCACTTCTCGCCCTGCTGCTGGCATCGGCAGCTTTTACCGCCACCCCGGCCAAAGCCGACACTCTGTCGGTGATCAAGGAACGCGGCCGCGTCAATTGCGGCGTCAGCCAGGGCGTTCTCGGCTTTTCCAATGCGGACAGCACGGGCAAATGGACCGGCTTCGACGTCGATTTCTGCCATGCGGTGTCAGCGGCGATTTTCGGCGACCCGGACAAGGTCAACTTCATTCCGCTTTCCACCAAGGACCGTTTCACCGCGCTGCAATCCGGCGAAGCCGATCTGTTGTCGCGCCAGACCACATGGACCTTGTCGCGCGACACCACCATGGGGCTCAAATTCGTTGGCACTGCCTATTATGACGGGCAGGGCTTCATGGTGAAGAAGTCGCTGGGCGTGAAGAGCGCAAAGGAACTCTCCGGCGCCTCGCTGTGCACGGAGACCGGCACGACAACCGAACTCAACGTCGCCGATTATTTCAAGGCGAACAACATCACCTACGAGATCGTCTCGTTCGAACGCCCGGATGAAACAATTGTCGCCCTGAACAATGGCCGCTGCGACGTCTATACGACGGATGCCTCCGCACTCTATGCGCAGAGGCTGACCCTGTCCGACCCCGAGGGGTTTATGGTTTTGCCCGAGATCATTTCCAAGGAACCGCTGGGACCGGCGGTGCGTCAGGGCGATGACCGCTGGTTCAACATCGTCCGCTGGACGCTGTTCTCGATGATCGAGGCGGAAGAGCTGGGCATTACCAGGGAGAACATCGCCAAGCAGATGGACTCCGGCAATCCGTCGATCAAGCGCTTTCTGGGCGCCGAGGGGGATACGGGCGCGCCGCTGGGCCTCGACAAGCGCTGGATCTACAACATCGTGTCGACAACCGGCAATTACGGTGAAATGTTCGACCGCAATCTCGGCAAGGGCAGCCCCTTGAAGATCGACCGGGGCATCAATGCCCTGTGGAATGCCGGCGGCCTGATGTATGCGCCGCCAGCGCGGTAAGACGCGGTTACCATGATAAAAGGGCGGGTGGCCGATGGACCGCCCGCCCTTGTTTCATTCCATCACCGCATGTTCCGGCGGTGCGGCGCTCGGTGCCGGCTTGCGCAGCAGGAACACCAGCGGGATAGCCGCCAGCGACATCAGCATCAGCAGCTTGAAATCATCCATATAGGCGATGATCGTGGCCTGCAGGGTGATGATACCGTCAAGCGAAGCGCGCCCCGCCGCCTTCAGCGGGTCGAGATGCTGCATCACGGCAGGCGCATTGAAGGCGTGGTTGAACGGCGTGACATAGGCGGCGATCGAGGCGTGGTTGGTCTGCACATTCTCGGTGATCAACGCCGTAACGATGGAAATGCCGACGCTGGAACCGATGTTGCGCGACAGATTGTACAGGCCCGTGCCTTCGCCGCGCATGCTGGCGGGCAGGGTGGCAAAGGCAATTGTTGTCAGCGGCACGAACAGGAAGCCGAGGCCCGCACCCTGGATGAAGCCGACGGAAACGATGGTCCACTGCGATACGTCAGGCGTCCAGCCGGTCATGTCATACATGGCCCAGGCGGTCAGCCCGAGGCCGAGCACCAGGAGGAAGCGCGTATCGACCTTGCCGATGAGGCGGCCGACGATGAACATGCACACCATCGTGCCGACGCCGCGCGGGCCCATGACGATACCCGCCGTGGTGACGGGATAACCCATCAGCGTCTGCAGATACGGCGTCATCAGGGCGAGCGAGGCGAGATAGGTCACGCCGACGATGAAGATGAAGAACATGCTGACGGCAAAGTTCCGGTCGAGGAACAGCCTTGGATTGACGAAGGACCGTTCGGCCGTGAAGGTATGGCTGAGGAACAGGTAGAAGGCGCCGGCGCAAACAAGCGCTTCCAGCTGGATTTCGCCTGACGAAAACCAGTCGAGCTGTTCGCCCCGGTCGAGAAAGAGCTGGAGGGCGGCGATGGCAAGGCTGAGCGTGCCGAAGCCGAACCAGTCCAGCTTGGCCTTCAGCTCCCGCCCGGTTTCGGTGACGAAGGCAACGATGCCGGCAAAGGCGAGAAGGCCGATGGGAACGTTGATGTAGAACACCCAGCGCCAGCTGATATTGTCGGTCAGCCAGCCGCCGATGACGGGGCCGAGCACGGGACCGACCATGACGGAAACGCCGAACAGCGCCATGGCCGAACCGCGCTCCTCGACGGAATAGATGTCGAGAAGGATGCCTTGCGACAGGGGAACGAGCGAGGCGCCGAACAGGCCCTGCAGCAGCCGGAAAGCCACGATCTGCGGCAGCGACTGGGCAATGCCGCACAGCACCGACGCCACGACGAAACCGGCGATGGCAGTGAGCAGGACGCGCTTGCGGCCGAAGCGGGCGGCGAGAAAGCCCGACGGCGGCGTCATGATGGCGGCAGCGACGATATAGGAGGTCAGCACCCAGTTGATCTGGTCGGCGCTCGCCGCAACGCTGCCCTGGATATAGGGCAGCGCCACATTGGCGATGGTCGTATCGAGCGCCTGCATGATCACGGCGAGAATGACACAGGCCGTGATCGCGCCGCGATTGGCAACCGGCGCGGTGCCCGGCAATGCGGCGGTGCTAGACATGATCCTTGCTGCCCAGGAGCGATTGCACGAAATGCGGCAGGCCGCGCGCATGGCCGGTATCGACTTCGGCCGTCACGCTCATGCCGACGCGCAGGGGCGGCTTGCCCGCCATGTCGTCGATGCTGACGAGCATGGGGATGCGCTGCACAACCTTAACCCAATTACCGGTTGTATTCTGTGCGGGCAGCAGCGAGAAGCTCGAGCCGGAGGCCGGGCTGATGCTGGCAACCGTGCCCTTCCATTCGACGCCCGGATAGGTGTCGACGGTGACGGTCACCGGCTGGCCGGGCTTCACATAGGTCAGCTCGGTTTCCTTGGGGCTGGCGGCGACCCACATATGGGTTGTCGAAACCAGGCTGAAACCGGCCTGCGAGGCCTGAAGATAGGCGCCGACCTGCAGCGAACTGACATTGGTCACGATCCCGTCGAAGGGCGCGCGCACGGTGGTGGCGTCAAAATCGTGCTGGGCCTTATCGACGGTTGCCTTTGCGGCGAGATAGGACGGATTCTGCTCGACCGGCTGGTCGGCATTGTTGCCCAATTGGGCGAGCGTGGTGGCGGCCTGCGCCCTGGCGACATCGACCTTCTGCTGCGCCGCATCCAGATCATGCTTGGCCTGATCATAGGTGGCTTTGGAGACGGCGGCGGTATTGGTCAGGTCCGCCTGGCGCTGCAGGGTCTTCTGGTAGAACGGAATGTCGGATTCCGCCTGGGCGATTTCCGCCAGCGTCTGCTTGTAGCTCGCCTGCAGGTTGAGAATCTGGTTGCGAACGGTGCCGAGCTGGGCCTGCGCGCCCTCAAGGGCGATGCGGTAGACGTCGGGGTTGACGCGGAACAGAACCTGTCCCTGCTTGACGACCTCGTTGTCATGCACATCGATGGCACTGACCAGCCCGGATATATCGGTGGAAACGCCGACCATGTCCGCCTGCACATAGGCGTTGTCGGTGGCCATGACCTGCCCGCCGGTGACGTAGAAATAGCCGCCCACCACGAGGGCAAGAGGCAGCGCGGCGAAGAGCACGGGGCGCAGGCGGTTGCGGCGGGTTTTCGGCGGCGTGATATCGGGCAGCGGCACCGGTTCGTTGACCCGTGCGGCGACAGGCGCTTCGCCGGGTGCGCCGGTCTTTTCCAGAACAGGTGCGGCCGGTTCGTCGGTATTGGCGGGAATGCGGGAATTGGGAGATCCGTCAGCCATGGTGTGTCTTCCTGTCATCGACCGGTGTCTGACAGGCATCGATCAAATTGGACTTCATAAGAGTTAGAGTGCGGATGAGATGTTCGCGGTCTTCGGCCGGTACATTTTCGAGGGCTTCGGACCGGGTGACTTCGCCGATGACGCGCATATCCGCCAGATGCGGGCGCGCTTCATCGCGCAGGAACAGCAGCCAGATGCGGCGGTCGGTTGGATGCCGGCGCCGCTCGATCAGGTTGCGCTCCTGCAGCTTGTCGAGGATGCGCACCAGGGTGATCGGTTCGATTTCAAGGATTTCGGCCAGTCCGGCCTGATGAATCCCCTCATTCTTGGACAGATAAGCCAGCGTCTGCCACTGCGACCGGGTCAGGCCGAGGCATTTGGCCCGTTGTTCAAACCGCTTGCGCAGCAACCGCGCAACATCGTGCAGCAGAAAGCCAAGAGTGGGTGTGTCGTCCATGATGTGGGGTTTTGAAACTCATAAGGGTGCTTATAACATTCACACATATAGCATGTGGACTCATCTTTTAGAAGAGGCAAGGTGTCACAAGTCAGTGAGAAAATCCGCATGGCAAAATGCCCGGCCTGTTGGGGCCGGGCACGCAATTTGAAAAGAGAAAGTCTGTGGAAGGGTTTAGCCGACGAAGGCCCGCTCGACCACATAGGTCGCCGGTTTGTTGTTGGCGCCCTCGACCAGGCCGAAGGATTCCAGAATGGCCTTGGTGTCGTGGATCATGTGCATCGAACCGCAGATCATGCCGCGGTCGGTTTCAGGATCGAGCGGCGGCAGGCCGAGATCGCTGAACAGCTTGCCGCTCTGCATCAGGTCGGTGATGCGGCCCATATGGGTGAATGGTTCGCGCGTGGTCGTGGTGTAGAGCCGCAGGCTGTCGGCAGCGAATTCGCCGATCAGCGGGTCATCCTTGATGCCCTCGACCATTTCGGTGATGTATTTCAGCTCGGCAATGTCCCGGCAGGTCTGGATCAGGATGACCTCTTCGAACTTTTCATAGGTTTCCGGATCGCGGATCAGGCTGGCGAAGGGGGCAACGCCGGTTCCGGTCGACAGCATGTAGAGCCGCTTGCCCGGGAGAAGCGCGTCGAGAACCAGCGTTCCCGTCGACTTCTTGCGCAGGAGCACCGTATCGCCGCGCTTGATTTTCTGCAGATGTTCGGTCAGCGGGCCGTTTTCGACCTTGATCGAGAAGAATTCGATTTCCTCGTCCCAGGACGGGCTGGCGATGGAATAGGCGCGATAGACAGGCTTTTCCGCATTGGGCAGGCCGATCATGACGAATTCGCCGGAACGGAAGCGGAAGCTTGTGGGCCGCGTGATACGGAAACGGAACAGGCGATCGGTATAGTGGCGCACCTCGGTGACCGTTTCCGCGAACACATTGTCGGGAATAACAAATGCAACTGGTGCCGAAACGTCATCCGTTGCATGAATTGGTGCCGCCGTGACGGTCGCTGACGAAGATGCAGTCATCCCTGGGTCTCTCGCTCAATACTTCGTGTCAACACATGAAAGAGAGCCGGGCGTTGCTCCATTCATTGCCTGATTTCCGGCCGCCGCAAACGCTGGCCGGGCGCGCTGAACGCAGTCAGCGAGCCCTTATGTAATCAGATGAGCGGAATATGCAATGGCTGATATTGCAAGGCAGATCAGCAAATTAGCGCTTGCTGCCACCCGATGAAACCCATGCCGATCCTAATCCGGAGCGATCTTTTAGAAGAATTTAGCGAAGGACGAAACGTTCGCAGTCGGTGTATACAGATTCCGGGACTTTCGTGGATAAAATTTCCAGATTGCGGGTCAGGCTCGAAGGCTTGGCGGTGCCGATCAAAACATTCGCCACGACCGGTTCACGGAACGGAAACTGGATGGCGGCCGCCGCCAGGGGCACATTTTCGGCCTCCGCAATGGCCTGCATGGCACGGACGCGCTCGAGAATATCCGGGGATGCCGGGCCATAGTCAAAATGCGCGCCGGGCACCGGTCCCGTCGCCAGAATGCCGGAATTGAACACGCCGCCAATGATGAGGGAGGTCCCTCGCGCCCGGCAGACGTCGAGCAGGCCGCGTTCGGCCGCGCGGTCGAGCAGGGAATAGCGCCCGGCGAGAAGAATGCCGTCGAGCGGATGCCGGGCCAGCACATCGAGGCAGACCTCGACTTCGTTCACCCCCAGCCCATAGGCGGCGATTGCCCCGGCCGATTTGAGTTCGTCCAGCGCCTTCAGGCCACTGCCGAGCAGCTGGTCCATATAGACGGCGTTTTGTTCGGCACCATGGGTGTAGGCACCGATATCATGGATGTAGAGGATGTCGATCCGGTTCAGGCCGAGGCGCGCCAGGCTGAACTCGAAGGACCGCATGATGCCGTCATAGCTGTAGTCATAGTCGACAGCGAAGGGCAGGGGATCGACGTAGGAATGATCGGGGACCTGATCCTCCGGCACCGGGCGCATGAGGCGGCCGACCTTTGTCGAAAGCACATAGCTGTCGCGCGGCTTGTCGCGCAGGAAGTCGCCGGTGCGGCGTTCCGACAGGCCGAAGCCGTAAAACGGCGCCGTGTCGAAATAGCGTATGCCGGCATCCCACGCGGTCTGCAGGGTTTCCATTGCGGCCTCGCGCGTGCATTCACGATACAGCCCGCCAATTGCCGCGCCGCCGAAGCCGATTTCAGTGACGGCCAGCGGCGTTTTACCAATGTTGCGAATGTCCAATTTGCTCTCCCGGAATCTGTGCCATGGTGGAAGCCGCAAAACGGGATGTCAACCGGCCGGACGATGGATATGCCGCAGGAATGACTATACGCCGGACGATATTGATGGCAGCTATAGGAAGGCTGCCGCATGCTGCATGCGGCCCTATCGATTGCCAGGGGAGTTTCTGGGCGTGAGCAGGGGATACAGATGGGCTGTCGGCGCAGGCGTGGCGTGGCTGGCATCCGCCGTTGCGCTGCTTGGCGCTGCCGATTCCGCTTCAGCCGAAGCACCGGCGCGCGTCGTTTCCATGAACCTGTGCACCGATCAGCTGGCGATGCTGCTGGCGTCTGGCGGGCAACTGGTTTCCGTGTCCTATCTCGCGGGGGACGCGACCGTATCGGTTCTGGCCGGGGAGGCGGGGGCGTTTGCGCTCAATCATGGTCAGGCGGAAGAGATATTCCTGATGCAGCCGGACCTTGTCCTGACCAGCACCTATACCACGCGGGCGACGGCCGGTATTCTCAAGCGGCTGGGATTTCGCGTCGAGGAATTCCCGCCGGAGTCCTCCTTCGACGATATCCGCGCCAATGTGCGGCGGATGGGCGCCCTGCTCGGCCGTCAGGCCAGGGCGGAAGAACTCCTGGGCGCGATGGACGCTGCGCTGGCAGATATTCCGGCGCGCAGCGCCGATGCACCCACCGTCGCGCTCTATTATGCCAACCAGATTACCTCGGGCCGCAACACCCTGGCGGGTGACGTGGTCAACCGGGCGGGACTGATCAATATGGGCGAAAAGCTCGGCCTCGACGGCACGCAAAAGCTGTCGCTGGAACAACTGGTCATGGCCAAGCCGGACCTGATTGCCACCCACACCGCCTATCCGGCGCCCGCCCTTGCCTATGACGCGCAGGTTCATCCGGCGTTCCGGGCGGCGCTGCAGGGGAAGAACCCCATCGATATCCCCGACAAATACTGGATATGCGGCGGGCCGTTCACGGTAGAGGCCGTCAAGCTGCTGTCGGATGCAGCCCGGCGGGAAGGCCCCAGATGAAGGATCGCTACCGTCTTTTGCTGTGCGGGCTTGCGCTGTTGACCCTTGTCCTGTTCGTGCTGTCGCTGCTCGCCGGTCCGGCCGCACTGGGCGTGTCCGACAGTATTCGCGCCCTGCTGACGGGACAGGGCGATGCCATCGTCATCGTCATGCGGGAAATACGGCTGCCGCGCGCGCTGCTCGGCCTGATGATCGGGGCGACCCTCGGGCTCTCCGGTGCGGTGCTGCAGGGCTATCTGCGCAATCCGCTGGCGGAACCGGGCCTTCTCGGGGTGAGTGCGTCGGCATCCCTCGGCGCGGTGATCGCCATCTATACGGGCCTATCCCTCGTTTTCCCGCTTGCCCTGCCGCTGATGGCGCTGGCAGGCGCTGTTCTCGCCGTCTTCCTGGTGCAGGCGCTGGCCGGCCGCGGTGCGGGCACGCTCACCGTCATTCTCGCCGGTGTCGCCGTCTCGAGCTTTGCCGGGGCGATGACCACGCTGGCGCTGAACCTGTCACCCAACCCGTTTGCGGCGATGGAAATCGTCTACTGGATGCTGGGATCCCTCACGGACCGCTCCATGCTGCATGTTGAGCTTGCCGCCCCGTTCATCCTTGCCGGCTGGGTGCTGCTGTTCAGTCTCGGCCGTTCGCTCGACGCCCTGACATTGGGGCCCGATGCCGCCGCCAGCATGGGCATCAACATCCGGCGGGTACAGTTCTTCGCCATTCTGGGCACGGCTGCGTCGGTCGGGGCGGCCACCGCCGTTGCCGGTGCCATCGGTTTCATCGGCCTCATCGTGCCGCATGTGCTGCGGCCGCTGGCGGGAGGACGGCCGTCACGTCTGCTTCCGGTGAGTGCACTCGGCGGCGCGTCGATGCTGATGGCTGCCGATATTCTCGTGCGGCTGATCGCGCCGGGCAGGGATTTGAAGCTTGGCGTCCTGACGGCCATGATCGGCGCACCCTTCTTCCTGTGGCTGGTGTTCCGCACGCGAAGGACGCTGATATGACGATCCTCAGCCTGTCCCATGTCCATGCCTCGCTCGGGTCCAGAGCCGTCCTGCACGATGTGTCGCTCGACGTTCGCGCCGGTGAATTTGTCGGGCTGATCGGCCCGAACGGTGCGGGCAAGTCGACCCTTCTGCGGAGCATTCTTGGCCTGGTGCCGTCGAGCGGCGACATCGGCATTGCCGGAAAACCGGCGAGGCGGATGAATAACCGGGAGCGGGCAAGGCACGTCGCCTATCTGCCGCAGGACCGCGAAATCGCCTGGGCCATGCCGGTGGAAGACCTCGTCGCGCTCGGCCGCACGCCCTACCGCCGCGGATTTTCCCGGCCAAGCGCGCATGATGCGGCGCTGGTCGAACAGGCGATGCAGCGGATGGATGTTCAGCAACTCCGCCATCGTTCGGCTCTCGCGCTTTCCGGCGGTGAACAGGCGCGGGTGCTGATTGCCCGTGCCCTGGCGCAGGACGCGGCGCTCCTGCTTGCGGATGAACCGGCGGCGGGGCTCGATCCGGCGCATCAGATCGGTCTGATGCAATCGCTCGCCGATCTGGCAGGCAAAGGGTCTGCGGTGGTGGCATCCCTGCACGATCTTGGCCTCGCCGCAGGCTGGTGCACCCGGCTGGTTCTCATCCATGCCGGCCGGATCGTTGCCGACGGCCGGCCCGCCGAGGTGCTGACGGCCGATCACATGCGCCGGATCTATGGCGTCGAGGCCTATCTCCAGGCAACGGAGCAGGGATTGATCGTCCAGCCCGTCGCACTTGCCGGCATGCCGGAGTGACACTAGCCCGGCTTGGCCGCCTGCGTCGACGCGAGTTCGGCGGCCTTCTCCAGAGCGATCTGGGTTGCCGCACCGGCACCGGCGGCGTCGTTGGTCCCCGAGCGTACGGTCACAGCATTGGATGCCAGCAGCAGACCGGCTTCGCGGAAAGCCACGAGCAGCCGCTTCATCGCCTCACGCTGGATGAGCGACGGGTTGCCCGGTTTGGCGGTGAATTTGAGCCGGACGATCATCGAATTCTCGGTGATGTCCTGAATGCCCTGAAACTTCAGCGGAACCAGAAATTCCGGGCCGAAATCCGGGTCTTCAAGCATCTCCTGGCCGACCTTCTTGACGGTCTTGCGAATTTTCTCCGGATCGGTGTCGCGATCAAAACGCAGCTCGAATTTGATCGTGCTCCAATCCCGGCTGTAATTCGTCACCGACTGGATCTGCCCGAAGGGGATGGTGTGTACCGGGCCATTCTGGTGCCTGAGCTGGAGGGAGCGCAGCGTGATGCGCTCGACGGTGCCCTTGAGCTTGCCGGTATCGATATATTCACCCGTGCGGAATGCGTCGTCGGCAATGAAGAATATGCCGGAAACCACATCCTTCACCAGGGTCTGCGAGCCAAAGGAAATGGCAAGCCCGAGAACGCCGAAACCGGCCAGCAGCGGTCCGATATCCATGCCGAGCGATGAAAGCACCACAAGCGCGGTGATCGCAACAATGGCGCCAAAGGCGAGATCGCGCACCAGCGGCAGGATCGTGGAGAGGCGCCCGGCGGCGGTGCGCACCGGTCCGTCCGTGTCCTCCTGTCCCGGCAGCAGCGGCCGCGAGGAGGGAGAAAGGGCGGTGAAATAATGCCGCAGGAAGCTCCAGATGGACCAGCCGATGACCACGGCAACGCTGATCCGGAGCAGGCCGGTGATGAGCGACAGCGCCATGGAATAGGCGCTGTCCATATAGCTCGTCCACAGACGGACAATGAGGAAGAGGCCGAGAAGCCAGATACCCCCGGTCGCCAGTGTCTGGATGGCGGCAATGAACGCCTGCGCCAGCGGCGGCAGGGGGGCGTCATTCTTGTGCCGCTCCTGCATCGCCGCAATCAGTGCATGCACGCCGAGCGCGATAATCGGGATCAGGAGCACGATAATCTGGGTTGCGCCCGCCGCCTCGCCCCAATGGGAAAGCTGGGGCGAACTGGCGGCCATGCAGCCGACGATCCAGATCAGGATGGCAACAAGGGACAGGAATGCCGGCAGCGCGCTTGCGATCAACCGCCGGGTCATGCTCGGTGCCGGTCCGGCAAACACGGCGGTGATGTCCTTTCGCCCGCCAATGAACCACCAGAGCTTCAAAACGGTCAGGATTGTTGCCGCAATCAGGAACCAGCCTTCGGTGACGCCGCGGCTGACACCGCTTTCCAGGGACAGGCGGACGAGCTGGCCAACCATGGCCCCGGTAAAGCCATAGGCAACCAGCATGCGGAAGTGCCATTGCGGATTGTTGATGGGCAGCAGCCTTGCCTGGGGATCGCCGGGCGAGAGGAAGAGCCGGCCCACCGCCGCATAGACGAGGGTCAGCCCGGCGGCATGCAGCAGCCGCAATGTGAGGTGCGAGGCCATCGGCGCATTGGCTGTCAGGACATTGATGACGATATGCCCGGCGGCAATGAAGGCGCAGATGCCGGCGATGTCGCGCACCGTGCGGGCAAGCGATCCGCGGGCGCGATGGACGAGATCGGCATCCGCGCCGATCGGACGGACGATCAGGGCCGTGCCGAGCCGGAAGACGATCCAGCCCGCGGCGGCGGCGGCCAGCAGCGCCCCCAGCGTGACGAGGGTGACCTGGCCCCAGTCGCCGCCCTGGCTTTGCAGCCCCTTATCCATCATGAAGGGCAATTCGACGATGTGGCCGATGCCCGTGAGCCCGACGGAAAGACCGGTGCTGAATGACTCCAGTGCGTTTTCGGCCAGGACTTCAGCCTGATCGAGCGGGGTGTCCGTGGACTGGGCGGCAGGCGCGGCCTTGGCTTTTGCCGCCGCGGGTGCCGGTTCATCCCAGCGCACGATCACATTGCGGCCGCTGGCATAGGCGGCCCGCAGGGTGTTGTTGATATCGGCCTCGCTCTGGCCGCGCTGCAGGATGACGGTGACCGTCCCGGCTGCGTCCTGGGCGGAAGCAGTTGTTGCAAGAACCCCGGGAAGCGCCGCGCAAAGACAGAGCAGGACCATTCGCATTGCCGATGGAATGTTCTGGCGTTTCAGCATCGCAGTCCCCCTCGTTCTGACGATAGGAGTACGCGCATTGCTTGGTCGGCTTCAAGTGCTGATTGTATCTGTTTCGGCGGCTGCCTGTCCGGGCGAGGAACTGCGGATCGGCTGTTTGACATAGTGCGTCCACACAAATGCCAGCGTAACGATCACGGCAATCGCGCCCGCGACCAGCATGGCCCGCTCTATGCCCTCGGCAAACGCCCTGTTGGCGAGCTGCCCAAGGCTGTTGCCGGGCAGGCCGCCGCCTGTCAGGTCGTGGCGGATGATCGCGGCTTCGGCGATATCTGCCGCGTTGCCAATGCCGGTTTCCTCCAGCCGGGCGGTGAGTGAGCGGAGCGCCTGGCTGCCCATGATCGAGCCGAGAAGGGCGATGCCGATGGTCATGCCCGCCTGGCGCAGCGTGTTCATGGTTGCCGATGCCATGCCCGAGCGCTCTGCGGGCACAGAGGCCATCAGGGCCGCGCTGCTCGCGGGGACGACCAGTCCGATGCCGATGCCGAGCCCGGCCAGCAGGAATGCCAGATAGACATAGGATATTCCGCCGGCGAACAGACCCATCAGAAGCAGAGACGCGGCAATGACCGTACCGCCGGTCACGATGACCTGCCGCGTTCCCAGCCTCGAGCAGAGATAGCCGGACAGGATCGAAACAGCACCCATGGCGACAAATTCCGGCGCCATCCGCCATCCCGTCTCGGCGGGAGACAGGCCCTGGGCGCGCTGGAAGAACAGGGAGAGGAAGAACACATTGTTGAAGGTCGAAAAGCCGATCATGAAGGCGATGGCGTTCATCATCGAGAACTCGGCGTTGCGGAACAGGCCAAGCGGCAGCAAAGGCCGTTCGACCCGGTGCTCGACGGCCAGGAAGACTATGAAGGCGATGGCCGCGCCGAGCAGCGGAAAAAGGGTGTGTCCGCTTTTCCAGCCTGCCTCGCCGGCAGTGATGAGGCCGAACGTCAGCAGGCCGAGGGCCAGCATGCTGGCGATCTGTCCGAGCGGGTCGAAGGCCGCATGATCCGGATGGGCGCTTTCTTTGATGGCCCACGTGCCGATGGCGATCGCAAAAAGGCCGATCGGAACGTTGATGAAAAAGATGCTGGCCCAGCCTGCCGTTTCAACGAGGATGCCGCCGAGGATCGGGCCGATGACCAGCGAAATGGCGCTGAACGATGTCCAGCCGCCAATGATATGCGCGCGTTCCCGCTTGTCGGGAAAGGCATGAACCAGAATGGAAAGCGCGCCGGGAATGAGCAGCGCGCCCGCGACGCCCTGGACGGCGCGTCCGGCCAACAGGACAGTCAGGTTTTCCGCGATGCCGCAGAGGACGGATCCGGCGATGAAGACGCCGACGCCGATCAGCCAGGACAGCTTGCGGCCATAGCGGTCGCCGATCGGGCCGGCAGAGAGAATGAACGCGGAGAGGCAGAGGGCATAGATGTCGACGACCCACTGCAATCCGCTGATGCTGGTTTGCAGGTCTGTCTGGATCTGCGGAAGGGCAACGTTGACGATGCTGATATCGAGCGTTGCGATGAATGTTCCAAGGTAGATTGTCAGGATCAGCGCGAGACGGCGATAATTTCTCATGATGCGACACCCATGTTTGATACAGGGTGCCTGCCTATCAATTGACTGACGGTCAGTCAATATGCATAAATCATTGTAGAATAATTCTAAAATCTCTTTTTCTTCACATTGGAAGAGTGTAGGTTCAGTTCCGGGCAACCGCGTGCCTATTGATTGCCCGGTGGTGATGCGGCAAAGGGATGGAATGAAAAAGACGATCAGACCCCGGACGAAGCCCTCGGACATCAGGCGCCAGGAATTGATGGATGCGGCTGCCGGTTTGTTCATCGAACAGGGGGTAGAGGCGACGACAATCGACGCCATCACCGCCAGGGCCGAGGTGGCGAAGGGGACGTTCTACCACTACTTCTCCACGAAGAACGGCATTCTGGAAGCGCTGCGGGCGGCGTTTTCTCAAGGTTTTCTCGACCGTGTCGGCGCCGCTGTCGACACGGTTCCAGCCGGGGATCATGCGGCGCGGCTGCGCCAATGGCTGGTCGCGGGGGTGACGATCTATATGGCCGAATACGAGCTGCATGACGTGGTTTTTCACCAGCATGGGCGGCGGATGCAGTACAGGACGGAAAAGAACGCGATTGTCGGACAGCTCGCCGGCCTTCTGGCTGCCGGTGCCAGGGACGGGGCATGGAATGCCCGCAATCCCGAATTTGTCGCCGTTGTCGTGTATCAGGGCTTCCATGGCGCCGTGGACGACGCCATCGAGCGGGGCCTGCAGGACCCAGCGCCGATAGCCGCGGCGCTGTTTGATTTGTTTTCCCTGATGCTGCGGACATGATATTCTATAGCTGCGGCCCGCGCTTGCACCTCCTGATGGCCGCCGTGTGCATTGCAGCAAACATGACAAAATGGTCATTCGACAAGATGCCGGGAAGGTGAGAGAGTCCATAGCCAACAAGTTGCTTGGCTAATGGGCGGTGCCCTGGAGGTAGCGTGCAGTGAAACGTCTGGGTCTTTTGATCGCGTTCGTTGTATTGGCCGGACTCGGCTACATCTTTCTCTTTCCGCATCTCAATGCACCGCCAGCCGGCAAGGGGCCAATGACGGTCGCCGCGACAGCGCCCGCCGCAGGATCGGGCAAGGGCCGCTCCGCCGCCGTTCCATCGATTGTTGCCGCCACGGCCAAGACCGAAGACGTGCCCATCACCAAGACGGTTGTCGGCAATATCGAGCCGATCGACACGGTCGTCATCCGGCCGCAGGCCGACGGCGTGGTGATGGCGACCAATGTCAAGGACGGGCAGATGGTCAAGGCGGGAGACGTGCTTTTCCAGCTGGATGACCGGGCGATCCGAGCGACGATCGAGAAGGACAAGGCGGCGCTGGCCAAGGATCAGGCCAATCTCGATTCCGCCAACCAGGACCTGATCGCGGCACAGGCCCTGTCAAGCCGGAAGATCGATACGCAGCAGCAGGCCTATCAGGCGCTTGCTGCTGTCAATGCGTTGAAGGCCTCGATCGCCATGGATACGGCGCAGATCCAGGCCGACGAGGTGCAGCTGTCCTATATGACCATCAAGGCACCGATCGATGGCCGTGTCGGCGTGGTCAATACATCCGCCGGCAATCTCGTGCGCACCGCGGATACCGGCGGCGGTCTTCTGACCATCACGCGCATGGCGCCGCTGCGGGTGTCGTTCACGGTGGCGGAAAGCGATCTGCCGACGGTGCGGGATGCGATGAAGGAACGTCAGCTCGATGTGCTGGTCAAGGTCCCCGGCAGCAAGGAAGTGGTTGCATCGGGTCCGCTGAACTTTGTCGATTCCAGCGTCGACACCGCATCCGGGACGATTGTCCTGAAGGCTGACGTCGCCAATGATGACGGCGCGCTGTGGCCCGGCCAGTATATCAACGCAACGGTTGAAATCGGCACGCACAAGGACGCGGTGACCGTACCGCTGATTGCCATTCAACAGGGCAATGACGGGACATTCGCCTTTGTCGTCGGCCCCGACAAGAAAGTGATCAAGCAGGCGGTGACCGTGGTTGAAACGGTCGGCGATACCGCCGTGACCACGGCGGGCCTCAAGTCCGGCGACCATGTGGTCATTGACGGGCAATTGCATCTGCAGGATGGGTCGAGCGTTATTGAAACGGTGGCCGATATCGACAATGCGGCGCCTGCGCTGTCGGCTGCCGATGCTGTTGTGCCGGACCCGATCAAGACGGACACGGTGCAATGAACATATCGGCTATATTCATCCGCCGGCCCATCGCGACAATTCTTCTCTCCGTTGCGCTGGCCGCATCGGGCCTGTTTGCCTATCAGTTCCTCCCTGTGGCCGCGCTGCCGCAGGTCGATTTCCCCGTCATATCGGTTTCCGCCCAGTTGCCGGGCGCTGCGCCCGATACCATGGCCAATGCCGTGGCAACGCCGCTGATCAAGCAATTCGCCACGATACCCTCCGTGTCGACCATCAGCGCCACCAGCACGCAGGGCCAGACCCGCGTCACCATCGAATTCGAGCTGGACCGGAACATCGACCAGGCCGCCGCCGACGTCCAAGCCGCCATCGCGCGGACGCTGCGGCAACTGCCGGCGAACATGACGACACCGCCGAGCTACCGCAAGACCAATCCTGCCGACGCGCCGATCCTGCTGATCGCGCTGCAAAGCGATACGGCGCAGCTGTCGAAGCTCGACGATTATGCCGAGCAGGTCATCTCGCCGTCGCTGTCGACGGTGGATGGCGTCGGCGAGGTCCAGGTGTTCGGCGCCAAGCAGTTCGCCGTGCGCATCGAGGTCGATCCCAATGCCATGAAGGCCCGCGGCATCGGCATTGATGAACTGACGAGTGCCGTGGCCGACAACAATTCGATTGCGCCGGTGGGCACGCTGACGAGCCCCACCCAGCAGATGGCGATCGAGGCCGATACGCAGTCGAAGAACGCCGACACGTTCCGCCAGATCCTGGTCGCATCGCCCAATGGCAAGCCCGTGCGCCTGGGCGATGTGGCGCGGGTGGTCGATTCCGTCGCCAACACCCAGACCGAAAGCCGCTATGACGGCAAGAAGGCGCTGGTGTTGGCTGTTTTCCGCCAGCCCGGCGCCAATACGGTCGACGTGGTGGACCGCGTGCGCACCATGCTGCCGAAATTCGCCGATGAGCTTGGCGCGTCCACCAGCCTCAACGTGCTCAACGACCGCTCCACGTCGATCCGCCAGGCGGTGTCCGACGTGCAGTTCACGCTTGTCCTGATCATCGGGCTGGTCGTGATGGTGATCTTCGTGTTCCTGCGGCGGATCGCGGCAACGCTTATCCCGACCATCGCCGTGCCCCTGTCGCTGATCGCCACGCTGGGGGTGATGTATGTGTTCGGCTTCTCCATCGACAATATTTCGCTGCTCGGCCTGACGCTTTCGGTGGGACTGGTGGTGGACGACGCCATCGTCATGCTGGAGAACATATCCCGGCATATCGAGGAGGGGATGCCGCCGCGCGAGGCGGCGCTCAAGGGCAGCGAGGAGATCGGCTTCACCATCGTGTCCATCACGGCATCGCTCGTGGCGGTCTTCATCCCCGTCTTGCTGATGGGCGGCGTGGTCGGGCGCATCTTCAACGAATTTGCCGTTGTGGTCACCGTGGCAATCGTCGCGTCGGCGCTGATATCGCTGACCTTGACCCCCATGCTGTGCAGCCACATGCCGGCCATTCCGCATGGCGATGGAAAAGGCCGCAAGCCGCTGACGGAACGGGTTTTCGATGCGGTGCTTGGCGGTTACCGGTGGATGCTGGATGTCTGCCTGCGCTTCCGCCTCGTCGTGCTCGGTGTCTTCGTGCTGACGGTCATTGCAACGCTTTATCTCTTCTCGTCCATCGACAAGGGTTTTCTGCCGACCGAGGATATTGGCCAGCTTTCCATCTCGACCGAAGCCCGGCAGGACATTTCGTTCGATGCCATGGTGGCGCTGCAGAAACAGGTGGCCGATGTTCTGAGGAGCAAGCCCTATGTCGCCCATGTGGCGTCGACCATCGGCGGCGGCTTCAATTCATCCAGCCTCAACCAGGGCAGTTTCTTCGTTGAGCTCAAACCGAAATCCCAGCGCATGGCCCTCGATCCGCTGCTGACGGACCTGCGCCAGTCGCTGGCGAAGGTGCCTGGTATCAACAGCTATCCCATCGCCATCCAGAACCTGCGTATCGGCAGCACCTCGTCGCGCGCACAGTACCAGTTCGTGCTGCAGGGCATCAACGCTGACGATCTCTATCCGTGGTCGCAGAAATTCCTGCTGGCGCTGCAGCAGGACCGGCAATATTTTGCCGATGTGACCAGCGATCTGCAGAACAATGCGCTGCAGGCCAATCTGGTGATCGACGCCGACAAGGCGCGGCTGCTCGGCATTTCGTCGACGCAATTGCGCAATTCGCTCTACTATGCCTTCGGGACCAATCAGGCCTCGACCATCTTTTCCACTGGCGACAGCTACGAGGTGATCCTCGAGCTCGATCCCTCCATCCCCTGGACCACCGACAAGCTCGACCAGATGCAGATCCGCTCGACCACCACCAACAAGCTCATACCGTTGTCTTCCTTCGCCCATGTCGAGCGGCGTGCCGGACTGCTGGCGGTCAGCCAGTTGAGCCAGCTGCCTGCGGTGACCATCTCCTTCAATCTGCCGCAGGGGATTGCCCTTGGCCGGGCGGTCGAAGAAATCAACAAGATCAAGGCGGAACTGAATGTACCGGATTCGATTTCCTCGACATTTACCGGTACGGCAAAGGTGTTCCAGCAGGCGCTGTCCAATCAGGGCCTGCTGATCGGCGCGGCGATCCTGACGATCTATATCGTGCTTGGCATCCTCTATGAGAGCTTCATCCATCCGCTGACCATCCTGACGGGCCTGCCTGCGGCAGCGGCCGGGGCGCTGGCGACGCTCGAACTCTTCGGATTCGATCTCAGCGTGATCGCCATCATCGGCATGCTGATGCTGATCGGCATCGTCAAGAAGAACGCCATCATGATGGTTGATTTTGCCCTGGTGCGGCAGCGGGCGGGAGACACGCCGCACGACGCCATTCGCGAAGCCTGCCTGGTGCGGTTCCGGCCGATCATGATGACAACGCTCGCCGCGGTGATGGGAACCCTGCCGATTGCCATCGGTGCGGGCGCCAGCTCCGAATTGCGCCAGCCGCTTGGCGTGGCCGTGGTCGGCGGCCTGTTTGCCTCGCAAATCCTCACCCTGTTCATCACGCCGGTGATCTTCCTCTATATGGAAGACATGTCGCGCGGTTCGGCGCAGCTGTGGCGCAAGGTCTTTGTCAAACGTGGCCCTGCGGCGGCGCCGCACGCGGCGGAGTAAGTGTCCCCGCTCAGGCGGTTTTCGCCTCCATGAGGCCCAGCTCGTCGATCATGGCCTGCCGCATGATGAATTTCTGGATCTTGCCCGTCACGGTCATCGGATAAGCCTCGACGAAGCGGATATGGGCCGGGACCTTGTAATGGGCGATCCGGCCCTTGCAGAACTGCAGCACGTCATGTTCGCTGAGGCTGAAATCAGCACGCACCCTGATCCAGGCGCAGAGGCATTCGCCATACTTGGCGTCCGGGATGCCGAACACCTGCACGTCGGCGATACCGGGATGGGTGTAGAGAAACTCTTCGATCTCACGCGGATAGATGTTCTCGCCGCCGCGGATGACCAGGTCCTTGATGCGTCCGACAATGTTGCAATAGCCTTCCGCATCGATGGTCGCGAGATCGCCGGTATGCATCCAGCGGGCGGCATCGATGGTGGCCGCGGTGTTGGCATCGTCGCCCCAATAGCCGCGCATGACACTGTAGCCGCGCGTCAAAAGCTCACCGGTCACGCCCGGCGCGACAATCGCGCCGTCCGCATCGATAATCTTGACCTCGACATGCGGATGAATGCGGCCGACGGTTGAAACGCGCCGATCCAGCGGGTCGGTGGCGGAACTCTGGAAGCTGACCGGACTGGTCTCGGTCATGCCGTAGGCGATGGTGATTTCGCTCTGGTGCATATCGTGGATGACTTTCCGCATCACCTCGATCGGGCAGGGCGAGCCGGCCATGATGCCGGTGCGCAGGCTGCTGAGGTCGAAGGCCTTGAAGTCGGGATGCCCGAGTATGGCGATGAACATGGTCGGCACGCCATGCAGGCCGGTGCATTTTTCGGCCTCGACCGTCTGCAGGACCGCGAGCGGATCGAATGCCTCGCCCGGTATGACCATGCAGGCGCCGTGGGTGAGGCAGGCGAGGTTGCCGAGAACCATGCCGAAGCAATGGTAGAAGGGCACCGGGATGCACAGGCGGTCGATTTCAGTGAGGCGCATCGCCTCGCCGATGAAGAAGCCGTTGTTGAGAATATTGTGATGGGTGAGCGTCGCGCCCTTGGGGCTGCCGGTGGTGCCGCTGGTGAACTGGATGTTGATAGGATCGTCGAACTGCAGCACGGCGGCGAGCGCCTGCAGCTCTTGCATGGCCTCCGGGGTCGCGGCCTGTTCGAGATCGGCGAAGTTGAACATGCCCGGCGTCTTGTCTGTCCCCAGGCGAATGACAGTCCGCAGCGCCGGCAGCTTCATTGAGCGGAGCTTGCCGGGGGCGCAGTGTTCCAGTTCCGGGGCGATCTCGCGCAATATGTCGAGGTAATTGCTTGTTTTGAGCGCTGGCGACAGGATGAGCGCGCTGCAGCCGACCTTGTTGACGGCATATTCAAGCTCGTGCGAGCGGTAGGCCGGATTGATATTGACGAGGATGAGCCCGGCCTTGGCCGTGGCGAACTGGGTCAGCACCCATTCCAGATTGTTGGGCGACCAGATGCCGATGCGGTCACCCGGTTTCAGGCCGAGGGCAATGAAACCCGCTGCGACGGCATCAACGCGCTGTTTCAGTTCGGCATAGCTCAGGCGCACATTCTGGTGGCGGACCACAAGGGCGGGGCGGTCGGGAAACCGCCCGGCGATATGGTCAAAATGCCGCCCGATCGTTTCGCCGATCAGCGGCTGGCTGCTTGCACCGTGAACGTAGCTTTCCCTGATCATCGATTGCTCCTCCCAAAGCGTTCAGCAGATGGAGCATACGTTTCTGACCGGCGCTGTAAAGTTCACAGTCCCAGCCCCCGTTCGATTTCAAGCGACAAAAATCGCAATGGCCAAGCTTTCTGGTTGACAACCCGCATCAAGCAGGCGTATCGCGGTTTTGCTTGGGTTACCCAGGCCATTTTTCAAATCACAAAGAAGACGATGGACAGCAAATCTAGCTGCGCCCTGACTGCCGTTGATGCGGGAGGCCGGGCGCTTGAAACAACTAACGAGCAGGACTCGATCCGGTACACCGGATGAGCAACGTTAGGGCTTAGGGCTCCACCGTCGCTCACCCAGGCCGGATCGCTTCCGGTCAATGAGGTGAGCCATGAACATCACGTTCGCAACTCTTCCAGGCGTTCGCGCCTTCGCCAACCGCGTCTGCGGGCGGCTTGCCGTGCAACGGAACACCGTGTCCGCCGCACCTAGGAAACAGCATCTTTTTTCCAATCTGCAGGCGGATTGGCGCGTCAATCCGGTCAATGGCCGGCTTGAAATGCGCTGGCGTGCCGACAATGAGCCGCCGGCACCTGCTTTGGACCCGGTTGAAAAAGTCGGGATGGTGCTTGCGGTCTATCAGTCGGGCCGCATGATCTGACCGCCGTTTTGCCAAACGCCGCGCATGCGCCATCGGGCTACCGGGCGCGGCATGAAGGAGTATCCCATGGACGACTATCCTAGTAGGCCCGCCGTGCTGCCGGTGACCGGCAAGCATGGCGGGCGATCCCAAAGAGCAAATTCCCCAAAACCGACCGTGGACGTGACGGCTCGGCACGGCTTGTTGCGCCTGAATTTCAGGTGACCGTGAGCTGGTGTCGCTGTCGCGCAAAGCGGCAGGAGACCAGAAAATGAACGTCATTCTCAAGAATTCCGCGTTGAATGCGGAGAAAAAGGATAGCCGCAAGCTGTCCATGCGGGCTGTGCGTGAAGCCCAGAACGATATCGACATCACCCTCGCCAACGTCAAAAGCCATCGCGATGGCCTGACGATCCGCGATGCAACGGAACGCCTGGCCAAGGACGGGGCAAACGAGGTCGCCCATGACCGGCGCCCGCATGCGCTGCTCCAGTTCATGTCGGCTTTCAAGAATCCCTTCATCATGGTGCTGATCGTCCTCGGCTTGATCAGCGCTTTCACTGATTGCTGGCTGCCCATGCAGAAGGGCGACGCGCCGGATCCGACCAAGGTGATCATCCTCACCGTCATGATCCTGGCCAGCGGCATCATGCGCTTCGTGCAGGAATACCGGTCCGGCAAGGCAGCCGAAGCCTTGAAGGCGATGGTGCGCACCACGGCGACCGTGCTGCGCCGGAACCGCGCGACGACCCCGCCGGAAATGCTCGAAATTCCGATGCGGGAACTCGTGGCGGGCGATGTCGTGCGCCTGTCCGCCGGTGACATGATCCCGGCCGACGTGCGCCTGATCGAATCGCGCGATCTCTATGTCAGCCAGGCTGTTCTGACCGGCGAAGCCATTCCCGTCGAAAAATACGACACGCTCGGCGCGGTTGCCGAGAAGTCGGCGCTGGGCATTGCCTCCGATCAGACCGATATGCTGGATGTTCCCAATATCTGCTTCATGGGCACCAATGTGGTCAGCGGCACCGCGACGGCTGTCGTCGTGGCAACGGGATCGCGCACCTATTTCGGTTCGCTTGCCAAATCCATTGTCGGCTCGCGCGCCCAGACCGCCTTCGACCGCGGCATCAACAGCGTCAGCTGGCTGCTCATCCGCTTCATGCTGGTGATGGTGCCGGTCGTTTTCCTGATCAACGGTTTCGTCAAGGGCGACTGGCTGGAAGCCCTGCTGTTCGCGCTCGCGGTTGCCGTGGGCCTCACGCCGGAAATGCTGCCGATGATCGTCTCGTCCAACCTGGCCAAGGGTGCTGTTGCCATGGCCCGGCGCAAGGTGGTGGTCAAGCGCCTCAACGCCATCCAGAACTTTGGTGCCATGGACATCCTGTGCACGGACAAGACAGGCACGCTGACCCAGGACAAGATCATTCTGGAGCATCATGTCGATGTCTACGGCAAGCGTGACGAGACCGTGTTGCGCCTTGCCTGGCTCAACAGCCATCACCAGAGCGGTGTCAAAAACCTGATGGACCAGGCCGTGCTGCGCTTTACCGATGCATCGGCCGACAACATGCGGACCGCTGCCTTCTATCGCAAGGTCGATGAGATGCCGTTCGATTTCATCCGCCGGCGGCTGTCGGTGGTGGTCGAAGGCGTGGCCGGCGAGCACCTGCTGGTCTGCAAGGGCGCCGTGGAGGAAATGCTTGGTATCGCCACCCGCATGCGCGACGGGAAGGATGTCCGCGCGCTCGATGACACCAGCCGCAAGGCGCTGGTTGCCATCGCCCGCGCCTACAATGAGGACGGGTTCCGTGTTCTGGTGGTCGCCACCCGGGAAATCCCGGCAGGCGACACCAAGGCGCAATACGGCATTGCGGATGAAAGCGAGCTGATCGTCGAGGGTTTCCTGACCTTCCTCGACCCGCCCAAGGAAACAGCCGGACCGGCGATTGCTGCGCTTGCCGAACATGGCGTCGCGGTGAAGCTGCTGACCGGCGACAACGAGGTGGTCAGCCTCAAGATCTGCCGTGAGGTCGGGCTTGAAGCCGGGATACCGCTGCTTGGCCGTGACATCGAGAAACTCGACGACAGCGCGCTGGGCCTGCTCGTTGAAGAGCGCGTCGTCTTCGCCAAGCTGACGCCGCTGCAGAAGTCGCGGGTGCTCAAGGCTCTGCAGGCCAATGGTCACACCGTCGGCTTCCTCGGTGACGGGATCAACGATGCTCCGGCACTGCGCGATGCGGATGTAGGCATTTCCGTCGACAGCGGTGCCGACATCGCCAAGGAATCGGCTGATATCATCCTCCTGGAAAAGAGCCTGATGGTGCTCGAAGAGGGCGTCATCAAGGGTCGCGAGACCTTCGGCAACATCATGAAGTACCTGAACATGACGGCCAGCTCCAACTTCGGCAACGTGTTCTCGGTGCTCGTGGCCAGCGCCTTCATCCCGTTCCTGCCAATGCTGGCGATCCATCTGCTCATCCAGAACCTGATGTACGATATCTCGCAGCTGGCATTGCCGTGGGACCGGATGGACAAGGAATTCCTCAGCAAGCCGCGCAAGTGGGATGCGAGGAACATCGGCCGCTTCATGCTCTGGATCGGACCGACTTCGTCGATCTTCGACATGACCACCTTTGCCCTGATGTGGTTCGTCTTTGCCGCCAATGCGCCCGAGCATCAGTCGCTGTTCCAGTCCGGCTGGTTCATCGAGGGGCTTCTGTCGCAGACGCTGGTCGTGCACATGCTGCGCACGCAGAAGATCCCCTTCATCCAGAGCACGGCGGCCCTGCCGGTCATGCTGATGTCGATCCTGGTGATGGGCCTCGGCATCTATGTGCCGTTCTCGCCGCTCGGCACGCTGGTCGGGCTGCAGCCTCTGCCCTGGAGCTACTTCCCCTGGCTGGTGGCTACCCTGTTCAGCTACTGCGTCGTCGCCCAGACGATGAAGGCGATCTACATCCGCCGCTTCGGCCAGTGGTTCTGAGCTGCCATGCAGCGGGCGATGTCATCATCGCCCGCTGTTCTCCCAATGCCGCGATGCAAATCCTTGATGTCAGAGGAGATCCGATATGGTCATGACTGCTTTTCTGCTGCCGTTTCAGCCTGGTGCAACACCCCATGGTTCGTGGGGCGGTTCGCCCAAACGTCAATTCCGGCGCCCCGAACCGCGCCGTTCCCGGATAAGGGATCAGTTTCTGCGATGGCTCTGCTGGCTTTTGGCCGTGACGGGGCAGGGGCTGTTCCGGCTTGCCACACGGCTGCACCGCTGGCGCGTTCTCAATCGCCGGCAAAGCTGGCGCCTCATCCAGTGGTCGTCATCCCTCAACCAGAGCGCGATCCGCATCATGCGGCGTGCGCGCTGGTAGCACATTTCTCATGTCAACACAGACTGCAAGGAGCACATCATGCGCCTTTTGATTTCCGGCGGACGGCATTTCGATGTCGCCGAAGCCATTCTCGACGAACTGAACCGCATCCATGCGGCCTGTCCGGTAACGGTTCTCATCCATGGCGGTCTTCCTGCCCTGGGATCGGTGGCCGAGGACTGGGCCCGGCAGAACGATGTCCATATCGTCCGCTATCCCGCCAACTGGTCGCTGCTGGGCAAGCAGGCCGACACGAAGCGCAACCGCTTCATGCTGGAAGACAGCCGTCCCGATGCGCTGCTGGCCTTTCCCGGCGGCAAGCATCTGCAGGAACTGGTGCAGCAGGCCCATGCCAGGCATATTCCTGTGATCACGGCCTATGCCGGGCGGCTGCCGCAGGGTGAGGCGGGTTCTTCCGCCGCCTATTGTGCCGACAATCCGGAGGGCGACATGCTGGGGCAAGCCGCCCGTCTCGCGATGACAGAAACTGTCATCATTGTTAACCGGAGAAATGCTAGCCTCGCATAACCAGCCAGCCGCGGTGACCCCATGAAGTTCATACAGACATTCGATCTCTACCCCTTTCTCGATACGACCATCAGTTTCGTCGCCGCCTTCATCTTCGGCACGCTGATCGGTGCCGAGCGCCAGTACAGGCAGCGGACGGCCGGACTGCGCACCAATGTGCTTGTCGCCATTGGTTCGGCGGCCTTCGTCGACCTGGCGCAGCGGATTGCCGGGACGACGGAAGCGGTCCGGGTCATTTCCTATGTGGTTTCCGGCATCGGCTTTCTCGGCGCGGGCGTGATCATGAAGGAGGGGATGAATGTGCGGGGGCTGAACACCGCGGCAACGCTCTGGTGTTCAGCGGCGGTGGGTGCCTGTGCCGGGACGGACATGCTTGCCGAAGCGGCGCTGCTGACGGTGTTTGTCCTGGCCGGCAACACGCTGCTGCGCCCGCTGGTCAATGTCATCAACCGCATCCCGATCAGCGAGCAAGCGGCGGAAGCCACCTATGAGGTCAAGCTGATATCGACCCGTGCGGCCATGCCGACCATGCGCGATCTTCTGGTCGAGCGGCTTGAAGAGGCGGATTATCCCGTCAGTGACGTCGAAATCACCGACCAGGGCGACGAAGAGACCGTGGAAATCGTTGCCACGCTGGTCAGCACCGCGATTGATCCCGACGAGATTGACGCGGTGATTGCCCATATGGAAAAGCAGCACGGCATTTCGCATGGAACCTGGGAAGGCAGCACGAAGGATTAGCCGTCCTGTTATCTTATCACGTAAGTTTACAGGCTGATATTTATTGTGATCATATTGCAACACTGCCACAGACATTACGGTTTGCCTTGTTTTTGACACATAGTTGCCGCGATCCGTTTTAAAAGGATGGGGCAAGCGGTGTCCACGACCGCCTGTCCGCCCTGCCTGTCCCATCGTTTGAAAGCATACAGAATGTCATCCCTCGTTTCGCGCCGGTCATTCCTGACCGGCCTGTCGCTCCTTGGCGTTTCAGCCGTCGCTGCCTGTGCCCAGCTGCCCAAACAGTCGCTCGATCTTGCCGGTTCGCAGGATGCCGTCCCGGCGGACAAGCCCGCACCCGCGCCCGTTGAGACTGCCGCACCGGCAAGGCCCGATTACATCAGCATGTATCAGGCTGTCGAAGAGGATGGCTACCGGCTGCCGGCGATACCCTTTGCCAAGGTCAATGAAAAATTCCTGCGGCAGGTCGTCGACGATCCGACGGGGGAGAAGCCCGGCACGATCGTCGTCAACACGGTCGACAAGTTTCTTTATCTGGTCCAGAAGAACGGCAAGGCGATGCGCTATGGCGTCGGGCTTGGCCGTCAGGGCTATTCCTGGAAGGGGCGCGCCATCGTTCAGTGGAAGCGCAAGTGGCCGACCTGGACACCGCCGTCGGCCATGATCTCACGCGATCCGAAGCTGGAAAAATGGCGCCAGGGCATGCCGCCTGGCGTCCACAATCCCCTGGGTTCCCGCGCGCTCTACATTTTTCAGGGCGGGGTCGACACGCTGTACCGTATTCACGGCTCGCCGGACTGGAACTCCATCGGCAAATCCGCCTCGTCGGGCTGCGTGCGCATGTTCAATCAGGACGTGATGGATCTCTATGACCGCGTCCCCGGCAAGGCTCCATTGCTGGTCATCTGACCGGCGGAGCCATCAAGGCCGCAGACGGTAGTGACTGCGGCCTAATGCTGTGCGTGCGCGCATTTGCCGTGATCGGCGAGGATTTCGATGACGCGGCATTCGGCAACGCGGCCATGCCGGCATCCCTCCACCATCAGTTCCAGCTCGGCCTTCAGCGCATTCAGGCTGCGGATGCGCTGCTCGACCTCGATGAGCCGGGCATTGGCAATGCCGTCGGCGGTTTCGCAGGGCTGGTTGGGATCATCCTGCAGGTGCAGCAGGGTGCGGATCGAGTCGATCTCGAAACCCAGCTCCCGCGCGTGGCGGATGAATGCCAGCCGGCGGATATCCGTGTCTTCATAGTGCCGCCGGTTGCCGTCGGTGCGCGCCGGCGCCGCCAGCAGCCCGATCTGTTCGTAGTAGCGGATGGTCGGCACTTTGACGCCGCTGCGCTTGGCTGCTTCGCCAATTGAAATTTCTTTCAACATTTCGCTTGCTCCTCTAGTCGCTAGAGCATGTAGCCTTGCCGGCAACAGAGTCAAGAGAGGTTGAATCATGACAGCAGCGCCAACGCAAACCCGCTTCCGGGTCGAGGGCATGGACTGCGCAAGCTGCGCGGCCAAGATTGATACGGCGGTGCGCCGGTTGCCTGGGGTGGCCGACATTTCCGTGTCGGTGACGGCGGGCACCATGACGGTCAAGCACGATGAAACGGCTGATCTCGGCGTCGTCCAGAAAAAGGTGAACGGCCTTGGCTACAAGGTTTCGCCGCTGACGGCCAAGAGCCCGGCCCCCGCGGCGGCGCCCTCGTGCAGCGGGCATGACCATGCCAACCACAACCACGCGGAGCATGATCACCACGACCATGACCATGCGGGCCACGATCATTCCGGGCATGACCATGCGGACACAAGCGCGGCTGTCGCCGCTGCTCCGGTGCCAAGCGCCAGGCCCGCCCGCTGGTGGCAGAGCCGCAAGGGTTTTCTGACCATCATCAGCGGCGTTGCCCTCGTTGCGGCCTACGCCGCCGGCAAGCTTTATCCGGATATCGCCAACTGGGCCTTTGTCGTGGCGATGTTCGTCGGTCTTGTCCCGATTGCCCGCCGGGCGATCATGGCTGCGTTTTCGGGCACGCCTTTCTCCATTGAAATGCTGATGACCATCGCTGCCATCGGCGCCGTGTTCATCGGTGCGGGTGAGGAAGCCGCCGCCGTGGTCTTCCTGTTCCTGATCGGCGAACTGCTCGAAGGCGTTGCCGCCGGGCGCGCCCGCGCCAGCATCCAGGGGCTCGCCGATCTCGTTCCCAAAACCGCGCTGGTGGAGCGTGGCGGCAACACCGTCTCGGTTCCTGCCGATACTCTGGCCGTTGGCGATATCATTCTCGTGCGGCCGGGTGACCGCATTCCCGCCGATGGCGACATCACCGAGGGAACCAGCGAGATCGACGAAGCGCCGGTCACGGGCGAAAGCACGCCCAAGCGCAAGAATGCCGGTGATCCCGTTTTCGCCGGAACCATCAATACAGATGGCGTCCTGCGCATCGCTGTCACCGCGACGTCAAGCGACAACACCATCGCCCGCGTGATCCGTCTCGTTGAGGAGGCGCAGGAAAGCAAGGCGCCGACGGAACGGTTCATCGACGGTTTCTCCCGCTACTATACGCCTGGAATCATGGTTGTCGCGGCGCTTGTCGCTATCGTACCGCCGCTGTTCATGGGCGGCATCTGGAGCGAATGGGTCTATAAGGGTCTTGCCATTCTCCTGATCGGCTGCCCCTGCGCGCTGGTCATCTCGACACCGGCTGCGATTGCCGCCGGCCTCTCTGCCGGTGCGCGGCGCGGGCTGCTGATGAAGGGCGGCGCCGTGCTTGAAACCTTCCGCAAGGTGACGGCTGTTGCCTTCGACAAGACGGGAACCCTGACCGAAGGCAAGCCCGTGGTCACGGATATCGTGTCATTCGGCCTGCCGGAGCAGGAAATTCTGTCGCTGGCCGCGGCGCTGGAAACCGGTTCGAGCCATCCTCTGGCGGTGGCCATTCTGGACCGGGCCAAGGCGGATGCCGTTGCCGTTCTCCCGTCCACCGCGGCAAAGGCGGTTTCGGGCAAGGGCGTCGAGGGGACCGTCGGCGGCAAGGCCGTCTTTCTCGGCTCACCGCAGGCCGTCGCCGCAACGGCGCCGCTCAGCGCGGAGCAGACAGCAGCCATCGCGGCGCTCAACGATCAGGGGAAGACGGTTTCCCTCGTGGTTGTCGATGGCACTCTTGCGGGCTTGCTGGCCATGCGCGACGAGCCAAGAGCCGATGCGGAGCGCGGTCTTGCCGTGCTCAAGGAGCAGGGCATCAAGGCGGTCATGCTGACTGGCGACAACAGCCGCACCGCAAAGGCAATCGCTTCCAAGCTCGGGATCGAGCCGAGGGCGGAACTGCTGCCGCAGGACAAGCAGCGGATCGTCGGCGAGATGCAGCGCTCCGGCCTGACCGTGGCCAAGGTTGGCGATGGCATCAACGACGCTCCGGCACTGGCTGCTGCCGATATCGGCATTGCCATGGGCGGCGGCACCGATGTGGCGCTTGAAACCGCCGATGCCGCCATTCTGCACGGCCGCGTGATCGATGTCGCCAACATGGTCGACCTGTCGAAAACGGTGATGAACAATATCCGCCAGAACATCGGCGTTGCGCTCGGCCTGAAGGCCGTCTTCCTGGTGACGACGATCATCGGGCTGACCGGATTGTGGCCGGCGATCCTTGCCGATACCGGCGCGACGGTGCTGGTGACGGCCAATGCCATGCGGCTTCTCGGCTGGAAGGGCCGTTCGTAAGACATCATGTCTGATGGCCTCCCGCCGGGGAGGCCTTCAGACGCCGAGATAGCGGTCCTGTATCGCGCCGGTCAATTCGGCCGGCACACCGCTCCAGACGGTGCGGCCCCGCTCCAGTACAAAGCAGCGGTCCGCCACGGGCAGAAGTTCGGACAGGGTTTTGTCGACGACCAGAATGGACTGGCCCTGTTGCTTCAAGGCGGCGATGGCCTTCCAGATTTCCTGCCGGATAACAGGTGCAAGGCCCTCCGTCGCCTCATCGAGAACAATAAGTCTGGGGTTGGTCATCAGGGCGCGCCCGACCGCGAGCATCTGCTGCTCGCCGCCCGACAGCGAGTTGGCATATTGCCCGGACCGTTCCGCCAGGCGCGGAAAGAGGGCGTGGACCTCCTTGATCGTCCAGAAACCCCTTCGCGCCGAAGCCAGCAGATTTTCCGCCACCGTCAGATTGGGAAAGCAGCGCCGCCCTTCCGGCACCAGGCCGAGACCAAGCCGGGCAATGCGATAGGGTTTTGCCGACGAGATATCATGGCCGGCAAAACGCACCGTGCCACGGCGCAGCGGCGAGAGCCCGAAGATCGAGCGGATGGTGGTGGTCTTGCCCATGCCGTTGCGGCCCATCAGCGCAACGGCTTCGCCTTCCGCCATGGCAAGATCGACACCGAAAAGTGCCTGCGACGCGCCGTAGAAGGTCTCGACCCCGTCAAGTTCCAGCAGCATCAGACGCTCTCCCCGAGATAGGCTTCGCGCACCAGCGGATTGCGGCGGATTTCGTCGACGGAACCGGTGGCGATGACGCGGCCATAGACCAGCACCGAAATGCGGTCGGCGAGGGCAAAGACGGCATCCATGTCGTGTTCGATCAAAAGGATCGGCGCCTCGTGCCGCAGCGTGTCGAGAAAGGCGGTAAGGCGCTTCGAGCCTTCCGGCCCCATGCCCGCCATCGGCTCGTCGAGCAGGAAGGCTTTCGGACCGAGCGCCAGTGCCATTGCAATTTCCAGCTGCCGCCGCTCGCCATGGGAAAGCGCGGCGCTGGGTATATCGGCCCGCTCCAGCAATCCCACCCGATGAAGCATGTCCCGCGCGGTGTCCTTGAGCGACGCATCGGCCATGACAGGTTTCCAGAAGCGGAAACTCGACCCCTGATTGGCCTGCACGGCGAGCATGACATTGCGCAGTGCCGAGAATTCCGGCGCCAGCGAGGAGATCTGGAATGTGCGGCCAAGCCCCATCTGCGCGCGCGGCGAAACGCCAAGCGCCGAGACATCCCGGCCCATGAAATGGATCGAGCCGCTATTGTGCTTCAGCGTTCCGGCGATCTGGTGGATGAGGGTCGATTTCCCCGCGCCGTTCGGCCCGATCAGCGCGTGGATTTCGCCCGGACGCAGATCAAGGCTGACATCGTCGGTGGCCTTCAGGGCGCCGAAGGATTTGCACAGGTTGCGGATACTGAGGACGGGTTCAGCCATGACGCACCTTCCCGGCCAGAAGCCCGATGAGGCCGCCGCGCCCGAACAGGACGACGGCGAGCAGAATGAGGCCGAGGAAGAGCTGCCAATGCTCGGTCAGTCCGCCGAGGGCAAATTCGAACAGAACGAACAGGATGGCGCCCGCGACAGGGCCGAAGAGACGGCCGGTGCCGCCCAGTATGATCAGCACGATGAGTTCGCCGGACATGCTCCATGATAGCATGGACGGACCGGTAAAGCGGTTGAGATCGGCAAACAGCGCGCCCGCCACCGCGGTGATCATGCCGGACAGGATGAAGGCGACAAGGCGGATGCGCAGCGGCCGGATGCCGATGGAGGCCACCCGCACCTCGTTCTGCCGCGTGGCCTGCAGCGCCGAGCCGAAACGCGAATCCCTGAGCCGGGAAAAGGCGAACAGTGCCAGCAGGAGCAGGCCATAGGCGATGAGGAAAAAACTGAGGGGGTTGAGTGTGTTCACACCGGGAAAGCTGTTGCGCATGGTGATCGACAGACCGTCCTCGCCGCCATAGGCGGGCCAGGAGATGGCGAAGTAGTAGATCATCTGGGCAAAGGCGAGGGTGATCATGATGAAATAGACGCCTGACGTGCGCAGGCTGATCAGGCCGATCAGCAAGGCGGCCACACCGGCGACGACAGCGCTCACCAGCCAGATCACCGGCATCTGGCTGGTCGCCAAGATGACGACGGGCGAGGCGAGCAACGGGGTCTGGTTGAAAGCATGGGTGGCGAAGATACCGGCGGCATAGCCGCCAATGCCGAAAAACGCCGCATGGCCGAAGGAGACAAGGCCGCCAAGGCCGAGCGCAAGGTTCAGCCCCACTGCGGCAAGCGCGAGAATGGCGATGCGGGTGGCAAGGGTCACGTAGAACGGCTCGCCCATGCCATAGGCGGCAAGGGCGCAGGCCGGTACGATCAGGGCAAGGGCAATATTCACAAGGCGTTCGCGATCAGCCATCCCGCCCCTCACGCATTGACCGCAAAGAGGCCCTTCGGCCTCACTGCCAGAATGAAGGCCATGACGATGTAGATGAGCATCGAGGCGATGGCTGCGCCCGCGGTTGCCGCCTGCGACGGCTGCATGAACAGGGCGAAGAGCTGCGGCAGCAGGAAACGGCCCATGGTGTCGACCACGCCGACAAGAATGGCACCGGCGAGCGCGCCCTTGATGGAGCCGATGCCGCCGATGACGATGACGACGAAGGCGAGGATGAGCACTGGTTCGCCCATGCCGACCTGCACCGATTGCAGCGCGCCGACCAGCGCACCGGCGAGGCCCGCCAGCGCTGCGCCGAGGGCAAAGACGATGGTGTTGAGCGAAGCGATGTCGACGCCGAGTGCGCCAATCATTTCCCGGTCGGATTCACCGGCGCGGATGCGCATGCCGAGCCGCGTCTTGGCAATCAGCAGATAAAGCCCGATGGCGACGATGAGACCGGCACCGATAATGGCAAGCCGGTAAAGCTGGTATTGCCCGCCGCCCGGCAAGCTGATCGCGCCCTGCAGCACTTTCGGTATGTCGAGATAGAGCGGGAAGGAGCCGAAAACCCAGCGCGTGCCCTCGGAAAAGATCAGGATGAGCGCGAAGGTCGCGAGCACCTGATCGAGATGATCGCGGTTGTAGAGGCGGCGGATCACGGTGATTTCGACGATGGCTCCGGCAGCGGCAGCGGCAATGAGGCTTGCCACCAGGCCAAGCCAGAACGAGCCGGTATAGGCAGCAACCGCCGCGCAGGCGAAAGCCCCGACCATGTAAAGCGAGCCGTGGGCAAGGTTGATCACGCCCATGACGCCGAAAATCAGCGTCAATCCGGCGGCCATCAGAAACAGCATGACGCCGAACTGCAGGCCGTTCAGGGCTTGTTCGATGAGGAGAGCCGAAGACAAGGTTCAATCCGATCCGATGAGACGATCACAGGCAGAAAGGGCGCGCGAATTTTCGCTCCGCGCGCCCCGTTTATCGCTCACATCTTGCAGCTGGCCGCATAGGCATCCTGATGGTCGGTGAAGCTGGTGGCGACGATCTTGTTGGTGAGAACGCCGTCTTCCTTGATCACTTCGCGCACATAGATGTCCTGGATCGGGTGGTTGTTGTTGCCGAACTTGAACTTGCCGCGCACGGAATCGAACTTGGCTTCCTTGAGTGCGGCCCGGAACGCATCCTTGTCCTTGACGCTGGCCTTGGCGACCGCCGAGAGGATCAGGTTGGCGGTGTCATAGCCCTGTGTCGCATAGAGCGACGGCAGGCGCTTGTACTCGGCCTTGAAAGCGGCGACGTATTTCTTGTTGGCCGCATTATCGAGGTCTTTCGACCAATGCGACGAGTTCTTCACGCCGATGGCCGCATCGCCGATGGCGCCAAGCACATCCTGATCGAAGGAAAAGCCGGGTCCCATGACCGGCGTGGAAATGCCGGACTGCGAATACTGCTTCATGAAGGCAATACCCATGCCGCCGGGCAGGAAGAAGTAGACGGAATCGGCGCCGGAGGCGCGGATCTGCGCGATCTCGGTGGCATAATCGGTCTGGCCGACCTTGGTGTAGAGCTCGCCTGCCAGCGCACCCTTGTAGAAGCGCTTGAAGCCCGTCAATGCATCGGTGCCCGCGGGATAGTTTGGCGCAAGAATGAAGGTCTTCTTGTAGTTGGCCGTGTTGGCATAATTGCCCATGGCCTCATGCAGATTGTCGTTCTGGTAGGCGATGTTGAAATAATTGGGGTTGCAGTTGGCGCCCGCCAGGGCCGACGGTCCGGCATTGGTCGAGAGGTAGAATGTGCCCTGGCCGACAACACCCGGCACGACAGCCATGGCGAGGTTCGACCAGACGATGCCGGTCAGGATGTCGACTTTTTCGCTCTGGACCATCTTGTCGGCGATCTGCACGGCGAGTTCCGGCTTCTGCGCATCGTCCTCGACGATGACCTTGATGTCCTTGTTGCCGGATTCCTTGATGGCGAGAAGAAAGCCATCGCGTATATCGATGCCAAGGCCTGCGCCGCCGCCGGACAATGTCGTGATCATGCCGATCTTCACGGGTTCGGCCATGGCCTGACCGGCAAAAGTCAAACCCGCCATCAATGCCGCTGCTGCTATTCGTTTCATTGCGTCGTTCCCCTTATTTTATGGTTCATCTCAATTCTAAATTGATTCGCGATGCAAGTGCCCGTGCCAACTAACGCTTGGTTGTTGCGTCCTCCGCAAAGTCCGCCAGAGCGGGACAGGCATCATATCGCCCGGAAGGATGGGTCTGGCCGCAGCGCTCCAGCGTGTTGCTGACCGCTGGAAGGCCTAGCGCGCCCAGCATTTCGTGCGGGCCGTGGCGGAAATTCAGGCCGAGTTTCAAGGCGGTGTCGATCCCCGCCGTGGTGGCCAATCCCTGCTCGAAGGCGAAGGCGGCTTCGTTGACCAGCATGGCCGCCACGCGCAGAAATACGAGGCCTGATGTATCGGCAACCTCGTGCAGTTCAACACCGAGCGATTTGGCCTGCAGCGCTATGGACTGGATATCGGCATCACGCAGATCATGCTGGGCGAAAGCGAGGGAAACGGGACCGCGCCACTGGCCGATCTGCCGGTCAAGCACGATAACCGGCTGGCGGCTGTCCGCGGACAGTTCGCGGGCCGTCCGCCCGTCGCTCAGATGCACGGCAACACCGGTGCGTGTTTCCAGTTGCCGCTTCAGTTCGTTGGCGGTGGATATATGATTTTCCCCCGCCAGCACGTTGTCCTGACGCGGATAGGTGAAAAATCCGCTTCCGGTCTTGCGGCCGAGCCTGCCCGCCGCCTTCATGTCCTCAAGGAGCGGCGATGGCTTGAAGCGCGGCGACTGGTCGAACCCCTGCCATACGGAGGTCGTCGCGGCGAGGTTGATGTCCACGCCGACAAGATCGATCAGCTCGAACGGCCCAAGCGGAAAACCGCCTGACGATGTAAGGCACATGTCGATGGTTGCGGCATCGGTAACGCCGTCTTCGAGCAGTTGGAGCGCTTCGCCGTAAAAAGGCCGGGCACAGCGATTGACGAGGAAGCCGGGGCTGTCGCCCACCTCGACGGGCTGCTTGCCCAGGGTCTTGACGAGACCGGACAGCCGCTCCGTCACGCCTGCTTCCGTTTGTGGCCCGGCGACGACCTCGACCAGCTTCATCAGCGGGGCGGGGTTGAAGAAATGCAGTCCTGCGAAGCGCTGCGGGCGTTGGATCGTGCGTGCAATCGCTTCGACGGAAAGGGAAGAGGTGTTGGTGGCAAAAAGGCAATTTGCGGCGCAGACCGCTTCCAGTGCCTGAAACAGCTCGGCCTTGGCCTCCAGCGTCTCGATGATGGCTTCGATGACGAGGTGCGCCGGTGCCATATCCTGCACGGTGCCGGCAATGATGATATTCCTGGCGCAGGCGTCGCGCTCGGCTTCCGTTGATTTGCCGCGGGCGATGCGCTGGCCGATATCGGCAAGGATTGTCGCCTTCGCCCTCTCGGCCATGCCGTCCTGCGTATCGTAGAGGATCGTTCTTATTCCGGATCGTGCCAGCAGATGCGCGATGCCCCGGCCCATGGTGCCTGCACCGGCGACGCCTGCGATATCGACCGGCTGCCCCATGCTAGCGCCCCCGGAATTCAGGCTGGCGCTTGGCGCGGAAGGCGGCGATGCCCTCGGCCTTGTCGTCGGTGGATAAAAGCAGCTCGAACGACCGGCGTTCCAGCGCCAGGGCATTCTGATCGTCCAGCGCGGTCAGCACCGCCTGCTTGACGAATTGCTGGGCCAGCGGTGCGCCCCTGGCGAGTTTGGCGGCAAGGTCTTCAGCCGCCGCAAGGCTTTCCCCGGCAGGGGTGCCGTGCGAGGCAATACCCCAGTCGAACGCATCGGTGCCGCTGATCGTTTCGCCGGTCAGCAGCAGCCGCATCGCCCGGGATTTGCCGAGAAGCGCTGTCAACCGCTGAATGCCGCCCGCACCGGGAATGAGGCCGAGCCGGATTTCCGGCTGTCCGAAAGTGGCATTGCCGGCCGCAACGATCAGGTCGCAGCGCTGCGCCAGTTCAAATCCGCCGCCGAGACAATAGCCCTCGACCGCCGCGATCAGCGGTTTGCGCACCCTGGCGATGGCGTCCCAGGCATGCAGGCGCAGATCGTGCACGCCATCGACGGATGTCTTGTCGGCGATCTCGCCGATATCGGCGCCCGAGGCGAAATTGCCTTCGGCGCCGGTGAGGATGATGGTGCGGATTTCGGGGTCGCGGTCAAAGCGGGCGAGGCTGTCGGCCAACTGCCTGAGCATGCTGGTGTTCAGCGCATTGCGCGCCTCGGGGCGTGTCAATGTCAGGATGGCATAACCATCCTTCACGTCGGTTTGGATATAGTTTTCCATATCGCATCCCCCCTGCAGTTTGCTCTGCTTGACCTGACTATCCCTATAAATCGGAAATTATTCAAGCTTGAAATTTCATGCTTGAAATTATTTTGATGCGATGACACGATGCGCAAGGTCAAACGGGAGTATGCCTGATGAAGATCGCCTGTCTTGGAGGAGGGCCCGCCGGTCTCTATTTCGCGATCAGCATGAAGCTGCGCGATCCCGGCCACGACATCACGGTGATCGAGCGCAACCGGGCCGATGACACGTTCGGCTGGGGCGTGGTGCTGTCGAGCGAAACCCTGTCCAATCTTGCCGCCAACGATCCCGTTAGTGCCGATGCGATCCGCGACCATTTCGCCTATTGGGACGATATCGCCGTTCATTTCAAGCAGACCGAGACGGTATCGACCGGCCATGGCTTTTGCGGCATCGGGCGCAAGACGCTGCTGATGCTGCTGCAGGAGCGGGCGCGTGAACTCGGCGTCAAGCTGCAGTTTGAAACACCTGTTGAAGACATCGCCGCCCTCGCCAGGGATTACGATCTGGTCGTTGCCGCCGACGGATTGAATTCCCGTGCCCGTTCGACGTTTGCCGCACATTTCAAGCCGGAAATCGACACGCGCAAGTGCAAGTTCGTCTGGCTTGGCACGCACCAGAAATTCGACGATGCCTTCACCTTCATTTTCGAGGAGACGGAGCACGGCTGGGTCTGGGCGCATGCCTACCAGTTCGATGCCGATACGGCGACCTTCATCGTCGAATGCAGCCAGGAGACCTGGGATAAGTTCGGCTTTGGCGGCATGAGCCAGCAGGAGTCGATTGCGGTCTGTGAGCGGATTTTCGCCAAATATCTCGGTGGTCATGCGCTGATGACCAATGCCAATCACATCAGAGGTTCCGCCTGGATCAGTTTCCCGCGCGTGCTGTGCGAAAAGTGGTCCCACGACAATGTGGTGCTGCTCGGCGACGCGGCGGCGACTGCGCATTTCTCCATCGGTTCCGGCACCAAGCTGGCGCTGGAAAGCGCGATTGCCCTTGCCAATTATCTCCACTCGGAAAAGTCCGTCGCGGATGCCTTTGCCAAATACGAGGATGAACGGCGGCTGCAGGTGCTGCGGCTGCAATCGGCGGCGCGCAATTCACTCGAATGGTTCGAGGAGGTCGAGCGTTATTTCGATCTTGATCCCGTCCAGTTCAACTATTCGCTTCTGACCCGCTCCCAGCGCATCAGCCATGAAAACCTGCGGCTGCGCGACAGGACATGGCTGGGAAGTGCCGAAGCGTGGTTTCAGGAAAAGGCCGGCGCAAAAAAGGGAACGCAGCGCGCGCCGATGTTTGCGCCGTTCAGGCTGCGCGACATGACCCTGAAGAACCGCATCGTGGTCTCGCCGATGGCGCAGTACAAGGCTATCGACGGAACGCCCACCGATTGGCATCTCGTCCACTACGGCGAGCGTGCCAAGGGCGGGGCGGGTCTGGTGACCATCGAGATGACCTGCGTCAGCCCCGAGGGGCGGATCACGCCCGGCTGCACCGGCATGTATGCGCCGGAACACGAAGCGGCGTGGAAACGGATAGTCGGTTTCATCCATGCGGAGACGGGGGCGAAGGTCAGCTGCCAGCTTGGCCATTCCGGCGCGAAGGGCTCGACACGCCTCGGCTGGGAGGGAACGGATGTGCCCTTGCCTGATGGCAACTGGCCGGTTCTGTCCGCTTCCGATCTGCCGTGGTCGCCGGACAACCAGACCCCCATCGCCATGACCCGCGCCGATATGGACCGGGTGCGGGACCAGTTCGTTGCTTCAGCCGAAATGGCTGACCGGGCCGGGTTCGACATGCTGGAAATCCATGCGGCGCACGGCTATCTCCTGTCGTCCTTCATAACGCCTGTCATGAACAACCGCACCGACGCCTATGGCGGTTCGCTGGAAAACCGCATGCGCTATCCCCTGGAGATTTTCCGTGCGGTGCGTCTCGTCTGGCCATCGGGAAAGCCGATCTCCATGCGCATTTCCGCCAATGACTGGGTGGGCGAGAAAGGCATCACGCCGCAGGATGCTGTCGAGATCGCGCGGCTGTTGCAGGAGGCGGGTGTCGATATCTGCGACGTGTCGGCAGGCCAGACCTCGATAGAGGCAAAGCCGGTCTATGGCCGCATGTTCCAGACGCCTTTCTCCGACCGCATCCGCAACGAGACCGGGATGGCGACCATGGCCGTCGGCAATATCTACGAGCCGGACCATGCCAATTCCATTCTGCTGGCCGGGCGCGCTGATCTGGTGTGTCTTGCACGCCCGCATCTGGCCGATCCCTACTGGACCCTGCACGCGGCCGTGGGGCTGGGTGACAAGGGCGTGGACTGGCCCAAACCCTATTATCCCGGCCGGGATCAGATGTACCGGCTGGCGGAGCGGGCCGAAATCGTCACGCCCATCGAGGGCGCGTAGATGACACAATCCCTCCAAGGCAAGGTCGCATTGGTCACTGGCGGCGGTTCCGGCGTTGGCGCTGCCATTGCGCTTGCCCTGGCGGGCGAGGGGGTAAAGGTGGTGATCGCGGGCCGCCGGATGGAAGCGCTGAGCGCCATCGCTGCACAGTCCGAGCGCATTGTTTCCATCGCTGCCGATGTCACGGATGAGGGCTCGTCCCGCCGTCTGTTCGAGCGCATCCGCAGCGATGTTGGCCCGCTCGATATCGCCATTGCCAATGCCGGATCGGCCGTCAGCACACCATTCCAGAAGCTTGATCTCGCGACATGGCAAAGCCAGATCGACCTCAATCTGACCGGGGTGTTCCTGACCTTCCAGCACGGATTGCCTGACATGCTGGCGAAAAACGACGGGCGGCTGATTGCCATTGCCTCGACGGCGGGCCTGAAAGGCTATCCCTATGTGGCCGCCTATGCCGCGGCCAAGCACGGCGTGATCGGGCTGGTGCAGTCGCTGGCGCTGGAACTGGCGAAGACCGGGGTCACCGTCAATGCCGTCTGTCCCGGCTTCACCGAGACGCCGATGCTCGAGCGTTCCATCGGCACGATCATGCAGAAAACCGGCAAGAGCCATGCGGACGCTGTTGCAGCCCTTGTCGCGTCCAATCCGCAGAAACGTCTGATCCAGCCGGAGGAGATCGCGCAGGCGGTGCTGTGGCTGTGCGGCGCGCATTCCGGCTCCGTCACCGGTCAGGCCATATCCATTTCAGGAGGCGAAGTATGAGCAGCAAGACCAGCCCGTCCGCCGCCCGCAAAGCCGGGCCCGAGCAGGTAAAGCAGAGCCTGCGCGTCTGGCTGAAAATGCTCAAGGCGACCAAGCATGTCGAGGCGGTGGTGCGCGAAAACCTGCGGGTCGAGTTCGATACGACCCTGCCGCGTTTCGATGTCATGGCCGCGCTCTACCGGTTCGAGGAGGGGCTGAAGATGAGCGAGCTCTCCTCGGCGCTGCGGGTTTCCAACGGCAATGTCACCGGCATTATCGAGCGGCTCGTGTCGGACGGGTCGGTGCTGCGTGTGCCCGTTGCGGGTGACAAACGCGCCATGCTGGTCCGGCTGACGCAGCGGGGACGGGATGAATTCGCCCGGATGGCCGCCGCGCATGAACTGTGGATCAACGAGATTTTCGGCAGCCTGCCGGTGGATGTGACAGCCGGGCTGCTCGCCACGCTGGATACGATTGAACATGCGCAGGGACTGTACAGCGAGGGGGAACACGATGCGTGAGATGGCACATTACACGGCGACCCATTTCAAATGGCATGTCACCGATGGCATTGCGGTCATCTCGCTTGACCGGCCGGAGCGCAAGAACCCGCTGACCTTCGACAGCTATGCCGAACTGCGCGACTGTTTTCGCGCGCTCGTCTATGCCGACGACATCAAGGCCGTGGTTTTCGGCTCCAATGGTGGCAATTTCTGCTCGGGCGGCGATGTACACGACATCATCGGACCGCTGTTGAAGATGGACATGAAAAGCCTGCTGGAATTCACGCGCATGACGGGCGATCTGGTCAAGGCCATCATGCATTGCGGCAAGCCGGTCATCGCCGCCGTGGATGGCGTGTGCGTGGGTGCAGGCGCGATCATCGCCATGGCCTCCGACCTGCGTCTGGCGACACCGGCCGCCAAAACCGCCTTCCTGTTCACGCGGGTTGGGCTTGCCGGTTGCGACATGGGCGCCTGCGCCATCCTGCCAAGGATCATCGGTCAGGGCCGCGCGGCCGAACTGCTTTATACCGGGCGCAGCATGTCCGCCGAAGAGGGCGAGCGCTGGGGCTTTTACAACCGCATTGTCGTGCCGGATGTATTGGACGATGAGGCGCTCAAACTGGCAAGGCGTCTCGCCGAAGGGCCGACATTCGGCCATATGATGACCAAGACCATGCTCAATCAGGAATGGTCCATGTCCATCGACCAGGCCATCGAAGCGGAGGCGCAGGCACAGGCCTTGTGCATGCAGACGCAGGATTTCCAGCGGGCCTACGATGCCTTTGTTGCGCATCAGACCCCGGTATTCAAGGGCGATTGAGATGATGGACCGCAGCTTCCTGTCATGGCCGTTCTTCGACGATGTGCATCGCCGTCTTGCCGATGAGGTGGAACGCTGGGCCACGGAAAACACCGGCCACATCGACCACGAAAATGTCGACGATGCCTGCCGGAACCTGGTTGCCGGGCTCGGAGCGGCCGGTCTTCTCCAACACACGGCAGTTGATCCCGCCGCCGGCGGCAGGCTTGACGTGCGCAGCCTTTGCATCATCCGCGAAACGCTGGCGCGGCATGACGGTCTGGCGGATTTCGCCTTTGCCATGCAGGGGCTCGGCACCGGCGCGCTCTCCCTGTTCGGGACCGATGCGCAGAAGCGGGAATGGCTGACGCGAACGCGGGCAGGCAAGGCGCTCTCGGCCTTCGCCCTCAGCGAACCGCAATCGGGATCCGACGTTGCCAATCTTGAACTGTCGGCCGTGCGCGATGGCGACAGCTTTGTCCTCAATGGTGAAAAGACCTGGATTTCCAACGGCGGCATCGCCGATGTCTATACGGTGTTTGCCCGCACCGGCGAGGGGGATGGAGCCAAGGGCATTTCTGCCTTCATCGTGCCTGCAGACACGCCGGGCCTGATCATCGCCGAACGGCTTGAGGTGATCGCCCCGCATCCGCTGGCGCGGCTGGTCTTCGATAATTGCCGCATACCGGCATCCGCTCTCATTGGTTCGCCCGGGCAGGGTTTTCGCATTGCCATGTCGGTGCTTGATGTCTTCCGCTCGACCGTAGCGGCGGCCGCGCTGGGCTTTGCCCGCCGGGCGCTTGAGGAATCGGTCAAACGTGCCAATGGCCGCCATCTCTTCGGCGCGCCCATGTCCGAGCTGCAGATGGTGCAGGGGCATATCGCCGATATGGCGCTGGATATCGATGCGGCGGCGCTGCTCGTCTACCGGGCGGCGTGGCTGAAGGACAGCGGCGCCGAACGGGTCAGCCGGGAAGCCGCCATGGCCAAGCTCTATGCTACCGACCGCGCGCAGAGCGTGATCGACAAGGCGGTTCAGATTCACGGCGGCGACGGCGTGCGCAAAGGCAGTGTTGTCGAGCGCCTCTACCGCGAAATCAGGGCATTGCGCATCTATGAAGGTGCGTCGGACGTACAAAAAATAATCATCGCAAGGCATGAACTTGCAAGGGGATAAAGCGAATGTTGGGACCATCGGCGCATACGGATCACTTTACGCGGGATAATCTTCCTCCGTTCGAGGAATGGCCGGAACTGCTGATGGAGAACTTCCAGTATCCGGAATGGCTGAACGCCGCCGTGGAACTGACCGACGCGATGGTGGCCAAGGGGTTTGGCGACAATACGGCGCTGATCGGCAATGGCCGCCGCCGCACCTACAAGGAACTGACCGACTGGACCAACCGCATCGCCCATGCGCTGGTCGAAAATTACGGCGTCGAGCCGGGCAACCGCATTCTCATCCGCTCGGCCAACAATCCGGCCATGGTCGCCTGCTGGCTGGCGGCAACCAAGGTGGGGGCCGTCGTCGTCAATACGATGCCGATGCTGCGGGCGGGCGAACTCACACAGATCGTCGACAAGGCGCAGATATCCCTGGCGCTGTGCGATACGCGACTGCTCGAAGACATGGAGACCTGCGCGAAGACCAGCCGGTTCCTGAAGCGCGTTGTCGGCTTTGACGGCACAGCCAATCACGAAGCGGAACTGGACCGGATCGCGCTCGACAAATCCGTGCGTTTCGAGGCGGTGAAAACCGGCCGCGACGATGTCGCGCTGCTCGGTTTCACATCGGGCACAACGGGCGAGCCGAAGGCAACGATGCACTTTCATCGGGATATTCTCATCATCGCCGACGGCTATGCGAAGGAAGTTCTGGACGTTCGCCCCGACGATATTTTCGTGGGATCGCCGCCGCTTGCCTTCACCTTCGGTCTTGGCGGGCTGGCGATCTTTCCCCTGCGGTTCGGCGCGGCGGCAACCCTTCTGGAACAGGCCACGCCGCCAAAGATGATCGACTTCATCGAGACGTACAAGGCAACCATCAGCTTTACCGCGCCGACCGCCTACCGGGTCATGCTGCAGGCAATGAACGAGGGGGCGGACCTTTCCTCGCTACGCATCGCGGTTTCGGCGGGCGAGACGCTGCCGGCGCCGATCTATGAGGCCTGGATGCAAAAAACCGGCAAGCCGCTGCTCGATGGTATCGGCGCCACGGAAATGCTGCACATCTTCATCAGCAACCGGCTGGAGGATTCCGGGCCCGGCAAGACGGGCAAGCCCGTCAGCGGCTACCAGGCGGTTATTGTCGATGAGGCGATGCGCGAAGTGCCGCGCGGCGAGATCGGCAGGCTGGCGGTGCGCGGGCCCATCGGCTGCCGCTATCTCGCCGACAAGCGCCAGAAGAATTATGTGCGCGACGGCTGGAATTTGACCGGCGATTCCTTCTTTCAGGACGAAGACGGCTATTTCCATTTTGCCGCCCGCTCCGACGACATGATCATCTCCGCCGGTTACAACATTGCCGGGCCGGAAGTGGAGGCGGCACTGCTCGCCCATCCCGACGTCAGCGAATGCGCCGTCATCGGTGCGCCCGACGCGGAACGCGGCCAGATCGTCCAGGCGCATGTGGTGCTGCGGCCGGGTGTTTCCGCCAGCGGCGAAACGGTCAAGCGCTTGCAGGACCACGTCAAACAGGTCATAGCGCCGTACAAATATCCGCGTTCGATCAAATTCCTCGATGCGCTGCCCAAGACGGCGACCGGGAAAATACAGCGCTTTCAATTGCGCAAGGCATATCAGCAATAACCCATACAATAATCAGGCAGGACATTCGAATGGCAGAGATCATACATCCGCAGGGCTGGCCGGCGGCAAAGGGATACTCCAACGGCATGGCAGCCGAGGGGAAGGTCATCTTTGTCGGCGGCCAGATCGGCTGGACCAAGGACCAGACATTCGAGACCGATGATTTCGTCGGGCAGGCCGAGCAGGCCATGCGCAACATTGTCGACGTGCTGGCAAGCGCGGGTGCCGAGACAACCGATCTCGTGCGGCTGACCTGGTTCATCACCGACAAGAAGGTCTATGTGGCCGAACAGAAGCGGCTGGGCGAAGCCTATCGCCGCGTTTTCGGCCGGCACTATCCGGCAATGACCCTGGTGCAGGTCGTAGCTCTTCTGGAAGATCGCGCTTTGGTTGAAATCGAAGCGACAGCCGTCATTCCTGCCCGCTGATTGCACGGGCAGGAGAGTACTGTCTAGGCGGCCTTGCTGGCCGCCAGAAACGCCAGCTTGGCCGGAATGGCCAGCAGTTTTGAGCGCTCGACCCGTTCGGGCGTGTAGTGGTGCTCGACATCGAGGCAATTGACCGTGCCGAGCAGCTCGCCCGCAATCACCACGGGAATATTGATGACCGAACCGCAGCCGAGCGCCCAGATCGTTTCATGGTCGGAAAACACCGTCGCGATATCGGCGATAGTGTTGGCAACGAAGGACTGCCTGTCCTTGTGCACCGTGTCGAACCAGCGGTCATAGTGGATCGGCTTGGTGCCGGACACTGGATAGCTTTCGGCGTCGGATGTGTATTCACGGCGGGCCAGCTCGTTCTTCATGTCGACGGTCATGATGGTGAACAGCTTGGCGCCGATGATCTTTTGCGACAGCGTCTGCAATGCCTGCCACGGCGCTTCGTCATGGGTGCCATTGGCGATACCGGCGTCAAATTCGGCCAGGGCCGTTGCGACTTCATCCTGTGTCATTTTCATTTCCTTGGGGTCATTGTTCAACCGGCATGCGCGACGCTGATATCCATCAGTTCACGCGAATAGGGTTCCTGGAGCGCGCCGCGCTTGAGGTCGGCCACATCGGCGATCTCGACGATCCGTCCGTGGCGCATCACCGCCAGACGGTCGCAGAGGAAGGACACGACCGGCAGATTGTGGGTCACCATGAGAAAGGTGAGGTTCTGTTGGCGGCGCAGACGCTTCAGAAGGTTGAGAATCTCGGCCTGCACCGAGACATCAAGCGCCGAGGTCGGCTCGTCCAAAAGCAGCAGCTTGGGTTCCAGCATCAGGGCGCGGGCGATGGCGACGCGCTGGCGCTGGCCGCCGGACAATTGATGGGGATAGCGGAAGCGGAATTTGCGGTCGAGACCGACCGCGACCAGCATGTCCTCGACCCGGCTGTTCTGGTTGCCGATGCCGTGAATGGCCAGCGGTTCACTGAGGATGGCATCGATGGTCTTGCGCGGATGCAGCGAACCGTAGGGGTCCTGGAACACCATCTGGCAATGCCGGGCGAAATGCTGGTCGATGCCGTGGCTGCGCGGCTGGCCGAAAGCGGTGATCGAGCCGGTCCATTGCGGTGCGAGACCGGCAACCGCCTTCAGCACCGTCGATTTGCCGGAACCGCTTTCGCCAACCAGCGCGAAGCTTTCGCCTTCGGCGATGTCGAGGCTGATGCCGTGGGTGATCTGCGTCTCGCCATAGGAGATGTCGAGGTGCTTCAGGGAGAGTGCGGTCATTTGGCCACCCATGCGCTGCGGTCGAGAACGGGCAGTTCGTCACGCGTTTCATCGAGCCGCGGAATGGCGGCAATCAGCCCGCGCGTATAGGGATGCACGGCATTGCGCAATTCGCCCGCCTGGCATTCCTCGACAATCTCGCCGGTGTTCATCACCAGTATGCGGTCGCAATAGCTGGAGACGAGGTTGAGATCGTGGCTGATGAAGATCAGGCCCATACCCTTGCGTCTGACCTGTTCGTCGATGATGTCGAGAACCTGCGCCTGCACCGAAACGTCGAGCGCCGAGGTCGGCTCGTCGGCAATCAGCAGATCGGGCTCGGGGATGAGCATCATGGCGATCATCACCCGCTGGCCCATGCCGCCGGAAATCTCATGCGGGTAAAGGCCGGCGACCCGTTCGGGATCATCGATGCGCACCGCTTCGAGCATCGTGAGTACGCGCTTTTGGGTTTCCCGGCGGGACAGGCGCTGGTGGGTTTGCAGGGCTTCCGCAATCTGCTCGCCCACGGTCATGACCGGATTAAGTGAGAATTTCGGGTCCTGCATGACCATGGAAATGCGGGCGCCACGGATGCGGCGCATTGCCTTCTCTGTCTGTTTGAGCAGGTCGATACCATCGAAACGGAACGTGTCCGCACGGATGGTGCCGGGCGCGCGGATGAGTTTGAGGATGGCGCGCCCGGTCATCGATTTGCCCGAGCCGCTTTCGCCGACAATCCCCAGCCGTTCGCGGCCAAGGGTGAAGGAGACGCCGCGCACCACGTCGATGATACCCTTCTGCGTGGGGAAGGAGACACGCAGGTTTTCGATCTCAAGCGGGGGCGCGCTCAATGCTGTTCTCCGCTCTTGGGATCAAGGACGTCACGCAGGCCATCGCCGAGGAAGCAGAAGCCGAGGCTGACGATGATGATGGCGAAGCCCGGCATGGTGGCAACCCACCACTGGTCGAGGATGAAGGAACGGCCGCGCGCAATCATGGCGCCCCATTCGGGCAGGGGTGGCTGCGCTCCGAGCCCGATAAAGCCGAGGCCCGCGGCGGTCAGGATGATGCCGGCCATGTCGAGCGTGACGCGCACGATCATCGAGGAGGTGCACAGCGGCAGCACATGGCCGAGAATGACCCGCAGCGACGACGCCCCCTGCAGGCGGATGGCGGCAATGAACTCCGCATTCTTGAAGGTCAGTGTTTCCGCTCGGGCGATGCGCGCATAACCGGGCCATGAGGTGATGGCGATGGCGATGATGGCGTTCTCGATGCCGGGCCCGAGCGCCGCGACAAGGGCCAGCGCCAGGATGAGTTTCGGCATGGACAGGAAAATATCGGTGACGCCCATGAGAACGCGGTCGATCCATCCGCCGAAATATCCTGATATGGCGCCGATGATCAGTCCGGCGGGCGCTGCCAGCACCGCGACCAGCACGACGATGACAAGGGTGATACGCGCGCCATAGACGACGCGCGACCAGATATCCCGGCCAAGCTCGTCGGTACCCATCCAGTAGATGCTGCCGGGCGGCAGCAGGCGCTGCGCCAGATCCTGCTTCAGCGGATCATGGGTGGCGATCAGCGGCGCGAAGATCGCTGTGAGGATGAGCAGCAGAATGATGATTGCGCCGACGGCGGCAAGCGGATTGCGCGACAGGGCGCCGCATATGCGGTAGAGGCGGCCAAGCCGGGCCTGCAGGCGGGAGGCGGGGCTGTCATCGATCAGCCAGCTGTGCATGGTTGTCATCGCCGTCTCCTAACGCGCACGGGGATCGAGGACGCGGTAGAGCACGTCGGAAATCTTGTTGATGCCGATGAAGACGGCGCCGATCACCAGCGTGGCGCCGAGAACGGCGGACATGTCGGCATTGAGCAGCGCCACGGTGAGATAGTTACCGATGCCCGGCCAGGAGAAGATCGTCTCGATCATCACCGAGCCCTCCAAGAGACCGGCATAGGAAAGGCCGATCACGGTGATCAGGGGAACCAGAATGGGGCGGAAGGCATGGCGCCAGATCACCAGCCGCTCCGAGACGCCCTTGACGCGCGCCGTGGTTACATATTCCTGCGACAGCTGGTCGAGCATGAAGGAGCGCGTCATGCGCGCGATATAGGCAAGGCTGAAGAACCCGAGCACCGATGCGGGCAATGCCAGGTGCCAGAGCGCATTGAAGAAGATATCGGTTTCACCGGCAAGCAGGCTGTCGATCAGCACGATGCCGGTGACGGGATCGATGAGGCCGTCATAGAAGATGTCGAGGCGGCCGGGCCCTGCGACCCATTTCAGCCGCGCATAGAAGACGGCAAGGCCGACGAGGCCAAGCCAGAAGGCGGGCACCGCGTAGCCCAAAAGCCCGATGACGCGGATGATCTGGTCGACGAGGCTGCCCCTGCGGCTCGCCGCATAGACGCCCATGGGCACGCCGAGCAGGACGCCGATGATGATGCCGAGCGTCGCCATTTCCAGCGTTGCCGGAAAGACGCGCTTCAGGTCATCAAGAACGAGTTTGCCCGTCGACACGGATGTGCCGAGGTCGCCCGAGAGGACCGAGCCGACATAGCGGATGAACTGGATGGGCACCGGCTGGTCCAGGCCCATCTGCAGCCGCGCCGCCTCATAGACAGCGCGTGGCGCCCGGTCGCCCACGACGGCGAGAACCGGATCGATCGGGACCAGGCGGCCAATGAAGAAGGTGATTGCCAGGAGCCCGAGAAAGGTGATGAGCACCGATACGATGAACCCGGCGAGCCCAACCAGCAGGCGGGCGCCACGGCTCCTGTGAAAACCAGGCCGCCTGGCCGGCTTGGCGGCACTATCTGCCACTGTTTCGGATTCAAATGCCAAAAGCCGCAGCCTTCCCCCATTTTGGGCCATTGGGCTGGCCCGTTCGTGTCGATTGTTCCCGTCGATCCCGGTCTGAACGCCGGGGGTGCGATGACACTTTCCCTGACCATGCCGAAGATTCTGCTTGGACCATACAAAAATTTTTGCTTAGATCAAAGAAATTTTACTGGGATTGGAATCGCCCATGACGTCCGAATTTCGCAACGCTGCGCCACAGCTTAAGGTAGGGGCCATGATCCGGGCACGCCGGCGGCAACTGCAGCTGACATTGCAGGAAATCTGCGACGCCGCGGGCATTTCGGTCGGCTATCTCAGCCAGGTCGAGCGCGATCATGCCACACCGTCGCTGGGAACGCTTGCGCAGATTGCGCGCAGTCTCGACGTCGGGGTGGATTATTTTATTGCCACGCCCACGGCGGAAGATGCGCTGACGCGCCAGGGCGAGCGGCAGAAATTCTCGGTCGACGGTTCCTCCATTGTCTATGAGCAGATCGCCGCGGATTTTGCCGGGAACGTCCTCTCATCCGTCATCATGCACATACCAGCGGGTTATCGTTCCGAAACGGTCAGCCACGAAGGCGAAGAAATCCTCTACGTGCTCGAAGGTGTCATCACCCACAGGCTCGATGACGAGGAGGTGGTGATCTCCGCGGGCGACAGCCTGCATTTTCGCGGCAACCGGCCCCATGCCTGGTGGAACGACACCGGCAAGACGGCGCGGGTTCTGTGGACCGGGACATTGCCCGTATTCCGGCCCCGGCTTTAAAACCTTCCATAAACAACCCAACAACAAGAACAATCCAGAGGAGAATGTACAATGAAACTGTTCAAGGCGGCACTGCTGGCCGCTTCCATGATCATACCGGCAGCGCCGTTTGCCCATGCGGCAACGCCCGGCAATGCGCTTGTCGTGGCCCAGAACATCGACGATATCGTCAGCATCGATCCGGCCGAGGCCTATGAGTTCACCTCGGGCGAATATGTGACCCAGACCTATGACCGTCTGGTGCAGTATGATGCACCCGATGTGAAGACGCTGGCACCGGGCCTGGCAACGGCATGGACGGCGGATGATGCCGCCAAGACCATCACCTTCACCCTGCGGGACGGGGTGAAATTCACATCCGGCAATCCGCTGCGCGCGGAAGATGTGGTTTATTCCTGGAAACGCGTCATCGCGCTGAACAAGGCGCCTGCCTTCATCCTGGCGCAGCTGGGCTGGACCCCAGAAAACTATGACAAGATGGTCACGGCGTCGGGCAATACGGTCGTCGTCAAATATGATGGCGATTTCTCGTCCGCCTTTGTGCTCAATGTTCTCGCCGCCCGCCCGGCCTCGATCATCGATGCCGTCACGGTACAGGGCCACGCAGCCAATGGCGACATGGGCAATGCCTGGCTCAAGGCGAATTCCGCCGGGACAGGCCCCTTTGTCCTCAAAGCTTTCCGTCCGGCCGAGATCATCAACCTCGCCGGCAATCCCAACTATTTCGCCGGCGCTCCGGCCATGAAGTCGGTCATCATCCGCCATGTGGCGGAAGCCGCGACGCAGCAATTGCTGCTCGAATCCGGCGATGTGGATATTGCCAAGAACCTGACGCCGGATCAGGTCGCCAGCCTTTCGACCAAGGGCACGGTCAATGTGGAGACCTATCCGCAGGCCGCCGTGCATTTCCTCAGCCTGAACCAGAAGGACGAGGCGCTGACCAATCCGGCCATCTGGGAAGCCGCGCGCTATCTCGTCAACTACAAGGGCATGACGGACTCGTTCCTCAAGGGCCAGATGCAGGTGCATCAGGCATTCTGGCCGGCGGGTTTCCCCGGATCGCTCGATGAGACACCCTATGCCTATGATCCGGCCAAGGCGAAGAAGATCCTTGCCGATGCCGGTGTGAAAACCCCGATCAAGGTGACGCTCGACGTGATCAACTCGACGCCGTTCACCGACATGGCGCAGTCGCTGCAGGCGGGCTTTGCCGAAGCCGGGATCAACTTCAACATCATTCCGGGGACGGGCAGCCAGGTCATCACCAAATACCGTGCCCGCACGCATGAAGCCATGCTGCTCTATTGGGGCCCGGATTTCATGGACCCGGATTCGAACGCCAAGGCATTTGCCTTCAATGAGGACAATTCCGACGGCAACTACCAGTCGACCACCACGTGGCGCAATGGCTGGGCGGTGCCCGCCGAACTCAATGCCGCAACGAAGGCGGCGCGGGCGGAAGCCGATCCGTCCAAGCGCAACCAGATGTATGTCGATCTGCAGAAGCAGGTGCAGGCGAAATCGCCGATCATCGTCATGTTCCAGGCGGCAACGCAGGTTGCGCTTGCCAAGACTGTTTCGGGCTATGTCAACGGCGCGACCTCGGACTTCGTCTTCTACCGTCTCGTGAAGAAGAACTGACCTGAACTCCTCAAAAGGCTGCCCGGATCGCCGGGCGGCCGGTATCTGGCATCCATAACAACGGGAATAGTAAAATGTCTGAACTTCGGATGGCGCGCCTGCGGGAGCGCATGGCTGAAACCGCAACCGACCTGGTGGTTGTCGGTCCTTCCTCGCACATGGTCTGGCTTGCCGGGCTCTCGCCGCATGGCGACGAGCGGCCGGTCATGCTGTTTGTCGGCAGGGATCGCGCCGGGATTTTGATGCCGGCGCTCAATGCCGACAGCTCGCGCCAGCACACCGACCTTCCGTTCTATCCATGGACGGACGGCGAGGGTCCCGATGCGGCGCTGGCCGCCGTTTTGAAAGACGTCGTCGGGACAAAGCAGGATATCAGGATCGCGCTGGATGAAACGATGCGGGCGGATTTCGCCCTGCTGGTGATCGATGCGCTGCCGGGTGCCAAACGCACCTTCCTGAGCGACACCGTCGGCTATTTGCGCGCCCGCAAGGATGATGCGGAATATGCCGCGCTCAAGGCCAATGCGCTCATCAATGATGGCGCGATGCGTGCGGCATTTGCCGCGTTGAAGCCCGGTGTGACGGAGCTTGAGATTGCCGGTGTTGTCCGGGACTACTACAAGGCAAACAATGCAAAGCCGGAATTCACCAGCGTCTGTTTCGGCGAGAATGGGGCGTTTCCGCACCATCACACCGGCGAGCGGGTGCTGAAGGCCAATGAAGCCGTGCTGATCGACATTGGCGGGCGCAGTGACGGCTATCCCAGCGACATGACCCGCGTTGCCGTCTGCGGTGAAACGCCTGAAGATTTCGACAAGGTGCATGCGGTTCTCGATGCGGCCGTCAAGGCGGCGCTGGCTGCGGCCAAGCCGGGTGTCGTCGCCAAGGAGGTCGACAAGGCGGCGCGCGATGTGATCACCCAGGCGGGTTACGGCGCATATTTCCTGCACCGCACCGGCCATGGCATGGGCATCGACATTCACGAGCCGCCCTATATCACCGCGACGTCCGAGGCCATTCTCGAGGACGGGCATGTGTTCTCGATCGAGCCGGGAATTTATCTCAACGGCAAATTCGGCATCCGCCTCGAGGAGATCGTCATCATGCGCGGCAACAGGGCGGAAGTGCTGTCCGAACTGCCAAGGACTGCTTTCAAGGCCTGATCAATCGCAATGGGAGGCTGTTTCCGCCGGGAAATGGCCTCCTATCCCTGCCTTTGCCGATGTGTCCTAATGTAGCATTGCACAATTTTGGTGCATGCGCAAAATTAAGGCATGTCCGCTGCGCTCACCATCATGGTCTTCGACGAAAACCGCATCCGCGCTTCCATTATCGAGGAAGGCTTGCGGGAGGCGGGTCATGACCGCGTCGTTGTTCTGCATGACATTGTCGGGCTTGCCCGCCAGATCGAGCGGATCGCGCCCGATGTCATCGTCATCGATATCGAAACCCCCAATCGCGACATGCTGGAGCATCTGTTCCAGCTCAGCCGCTCCGTGCGCAAGCCGATCGCCATGTTTGTCGACAGCTCCGATACCGCGTCGATCGAGGCTGCGGTGGATGCCGGCGTGTCCGCCTATGTGGTCGATGGCCTGAAGAAGGAGCGCGTCAAGCCCATTCTCGACATGGCGGTCAGCCGCTTCAAGGCTTTCAGCCGGCTGCAGCAGGAACTGGCCGAGGCAAAAAGCGCCCTGGAAGAGCGCAAGGTCGTCGAGCGCGCCAAGGGTATTTTGATGAAATCGCGCACAATATCGGAAGACGAGGCCTATGCGCTGCTGCGGCAGGCGGCCATGAACGAGAAGAAGAAGCTCGCCGATATCGCACAGAGCGTCGTCATGGCGGCTGCCATGCTGGGAAGTTAGAAAGAGAGGTTGGCCGTGAGTTTTATCCGGATGGACAATGGCCAGGATATGGGCGGCGGCCTCGCAGCACCGGCAGCGGTCCGCCGCGAGGGCGTCCGTGTCGTTCGCGCGGGCTTCATTCCGCTTGTCGATGCTTCGGTTCTGATCGCGGCGGCCGAATTTGGTTTCGCCGCGCGTGAAGGCATTCAGCTTGAACTGGTGAAAGACGTGTCCTGGGCCAATATCCGGGATCGGCTGGCCTTCCGGCAGTTCGATGCCGCCCACATGCTGGCGCCCATGCCGGTCGCCTCCGCCCTGGGGCTCGGTTCCAATCCGTCAGCGGTCATCACGCCGTTCACGCTGGGGCGCGGCGGCAATGCCATTACCCTGTCGGTGAAGCTGTATCGCCGCATGCAGGCGCTGGCAGATCTGGCCGGAGACGAGGGCGCGCTTGCCAATGCCGAGGCTCTCAAGCGCGTGATCGACGATATGAAAGAGCGCAGCGAGCCATTGCCGGTGCTGGGCACGACCTATCCGTTTTCATCGCACAATTATGAGCTGCGCTATTGGCTGGCGGCAGGCGGCATCCATCCGGACCGCGACGTCAAACTGGTGGTCGTGCCGCCGCCCATGACATCCGATGCCCTGTCGGCGGGGGCCATTGACGGTTTCTGCGTCGGCGCGCCTTGGAATATGGTGGCTGTCGCGCGCGAGGTCGGACGCATTGTTGCCGTCAAGGAGGACATCTGGCCGTCCAGCCCGGAAAAGGTCATCGGCGTGCGGCCGGAATGGGCGGATGCCAATCCTGAAACATTGGCGCGGCTGATCGTTGCGCTGGATCGCGCGGCTGCGTGGTGCGATGTGCCGGACAATCGCCGCGTGCTTGCCGAGGTTCTGGCCGAGCCGCGTTACATCGATGCGCCGGTGGACATCCTGCACCGGGTTCTCATGGGCAGGTTCACCACCGACCCCGACGGGCACGAGCGGACGGTCTCCGACTACTTCACCTTCCACCGCGACGGCGCAAACTTCCCTTGGGTCAGCCAGGCTCAATGGATATTCAGCCAGATGGTGCGGTGGGGGCAGGTGGATCATTCGCCGGACAAGCAGGCGAAGGTCGCGACCGCCTTCCGTCCAGATCTCTACCGTCATGCGCTCGGACCTCGCGCCGGTATTCCCGTGGCGGATGCGCGCGTGGAGGGCGGCCAGCGCCAGGACGGGTTCATCGACGGCGCCGTGTTCGATCCCCAGGACATTCCCGCCTATGTCAAGGGCTTTGATGTCCACAATCTTGAAAATCCCGCCGCAACCCCGGACGAGGCCTAATGGGCAGAATTTGTGCTCTGCACAATAAATGAGCGGATTTGATGTCCGTTCTGCTCATTTCGCCTGCGCTGCCCTTCGATTGCCTGCAACGAAAAATATCTGGGCTATAAAAATATACATTAATTACAATATCTTATAAATATAATACCCGGTTGGCACGCTTATTGCTTTTATAAAACCGTTCCGTCAACGAAGACAGGAACCGCGAGCATCGCCATCGGATGCTTTCAAAGACACAGACGTCGCTTGGGCGAGTTCATTCACCGGATCGGGTGAATGCACTTCATCCGGCGGCGTTTTTTTATGGCTCAAGCTGCACCAGAAGCAGCGCTGCAAAGGGGAATTGCGATGAAGGTGATTTTGCCGACAGGCTTGACGAGACGAACGCTTTTGCGGGCAGGGGGCACGCTGGCGCTGCTGGCGGCGGCAAAGGCCGCGCTTCCCGGCGGCGCCCATGCGGCCGCTGCCGGACCCGAGACCACCAAGGCGACGCTCGGGTTCATTGCGCTGACCGACGCCGCGCCGCTGATCGTTGCCAAGGAAAGGGGCCTTTTTGCCAAGCACGGCATGCCCGATGTCGAGGTGGTCAAGCAGGCGTCGTGGGGCACGACGCGCGACAATCTGGTGCTCGGTTCGGCGGGCAACGGCATTGACGGCGCGCATATCCTGACACCGATGCCGTACCTGATCAGCACCGGCAAGGTCACCCAGAACAACCAGCCCCTGCCGATGGTCATCCTCGCGCGCCTCAATCTCGATGCGCAGGGCATTTCGGTGGGTTCGGCCTATGCCGGTCTGAAAGCCGGGGTCAATGCGGGTGTGCTCAAGGAGGCTTTTGCCCGGAAGAAGGCGGAAGGCAATGCGGCAAAGGCGGCGATGACCTTCCCCGGCGGCACGCACGATCTGTGGATCCGCTATTGGCTGGCCGCCGGCGGGATCGACCCGGACAAGGACGTGGAAACCATCGTGGTTCCACCACCGCAGATGGTGGCCAACATGAAGGTCGGCACCATGGACTGCTTCTGTGTCGGCGAGCCGTGGAATGCCCAGCTCGTCAATCAGGGCATCGGCTACACCGCCGTCAACACCGCCGAAATCTGGGCCAAACACCCGGAAAAATCCTTCGCCATGCGGGCGGACTGGGTGGAGAAGAACCCGAATGCCACCAAGGCCCTGCTGATGGCGGTGATGGAAGCGCAGCAATGGGCTGATGATATCGCCAACAAGGACGAGCTGGCGGCCATGGTCGGCAAGCGCGCCTGGTTCAATGTGCCCGCAACCGATATCGCTGGGCGGTTGAAAGGCGACTACGACTACGGTTCCGGCCGGGTCGAAACGGCCAGCCCGCATCTGATGAAGTTCTGGCGCGATCACACATCCTATCCCTTCCAGAGCCACGAAAAATGGTTCCTGACCGAGAATATCCGCTGGGGCAAATTTGCGCCCGACACCGATATTTCAGCGCTGGTCGGCAAGGTGAACCGCGAGGACATCTGGCGCGAAGCCGCCAGGGAGCTTGGCGTTGCCGCCGCCGATATTCCGGCGTCGCCGTCGCGCGGTCCGGAGACTTTCTTCGATGGCAAGGTGTTCGATCCGGACGCCCCGCAAACCTATCTCGCCAGTCTTGAAATCAAACGTTTTGCGTGAGGAAACCGGCATGACAGCCAGCCCTGTTCCCATCCGTCCGACCGAAAAGCCCCAGGCGGCCAAAATCATGACCCTTTCCCTCCCGCCGAAGACAGGTTCACCCCGCCGTCTGCCGCCATGGCTGACCTCGCTGGCGGCGCATGTGGTGCCGCCCGTCATCACGCTGGTCTTCCTGCTGGTGCTGTGGGAAATCCTCTGTTCCTCGCCGACGGCAAGCGTGCCGCCGCCCTCACGGGTGGTCTCGGAAACATGGGAGCTGATCGTCCATCCGTTCTATGCCGGACAGGGTGTCGATCAGGGGCTGTTCTGGCATATCCTCGCCAGTCTGAAGCGTGTGGCACTGGGGTATTGTCTTGCGGCGGTTGCGGGCATTGCGCTCGGCACCCTTGTCGGCCAGAGCGAATGGGCGATGCGCGGGCTTGACCCGATCTTTCAGGTGCTGCGCACGGTGCCGCCGCTGGCCTGGCTGCCGCTCTCCCTGGCTGCCTTCAAGGACGGCAACCCCTCTGCGATTTTCGTGATTTTCATCACGGCGATCTGGCCAATCATCATCAACACCGCCGTGGGCATCAGGAACATTCCGCAGGATTACCAGAATGTCGCGCGGGTGCTGCGTCTCAACCAGTTCGAATATTTCACCAAGATCATGATCCCCGCCGCCGCGCCCTACATCTTCACCGGTCTGCGCATCGGCATCGGCCTGTCGTGGCTGGCCATCGTCGCCGCCGAGATGCTGATCGGCGGCGTCGGCATCGGGTTCTTCATCTGGGACGCGTGGAACTCGTCGCGCATCAGCGACATCATCCTGGCTCTGATCTATGTCGGCGTCGTCGGCTATCTGCTCGACCGCGCCATCGCCTTCGTCGCCCGGACCGTCACCCGCAACACTGCAAGCGCTTGAGGAAGCCATCATGTCGAAACCCTATCTCTCCCTCGAACAGATCGACATGGTGTTCAGCCGTGGCGGTGCCAGCACACAGGTTCTCAATCAGGTCTCGCTGAGCGTTGAAAAAGGCGAATTCATCTCGATCATCGGCCATTCCGGCTGCGGAAAATCCACACTGCTCAACATCGTTGCCGGGCTGACACAGGCGACGCGCGGCGTGGTGTTTCTCGAAGGCACTGTCGTCGACACACCGGGACCCGACCGTGCCGTGGTGTTCCAGAACCATTCGCTGCTGCCCTGGCTGACGGTCTATGAAAACGTCAAGCTGGCGGTCGACAAGGTCTTTTCCGCCAGCAAAAGCCGGGCGGAACGGCATGAATGGACCATGCGCAATCTGGAACTGGTGCAGATGGTGCATGCGAGGGACAAGCGCCCCTCGGAAGTCTCCGGCGGCATGAAGCAGCGCGTCGGCATTGCCCGGGCGCTGGCCATGGAACCCAAGGTGCTGCTGCTGGACGAGCCGTTCGGTGCGCTGGATGCGCTCACCCGTGCGCACCTGCAGGATCAGGTCATGCAGATCCACACGGAGCTTGCCAATACGGTCTTGATGATCACCCACGATGTGGATGAAGCCGTGCTGCTCTCCGACCGCATCGTCATGATGACCAATGGTCCTTCCGCCAGAATAGGCGAAATCCTCGACGTTCCACTGGATCGCCCGCGCCGCCGCATCGAGCTTGCCGCCGATGCCACCTATATCCGCTGCCGTTCGTCCGTGCTGAAATTCCTCTACGAGCGGCACCGTCTTGTGGAGGCCGCGTAAGATGCAAACAGCCGCGAAAAAGCAGAAACTCGTCGTCATCGGCAATGGCATGGCGCCGGGCAGGGCGCTCGAACATCTCTTCGAGATGGCGCCCGATAGCTATGACGTCACCATTTTCAATGCCGAGCCGCGCGTCAATTATGACCGGATCATGCTGTCGCCGGTGCTGTCAGGTGAGAAGGAATTCGAGGAAATCATCATCCATGGCGATGGCTGGTACATCAAGCACGGCATCACGCTCTACAAGGGTCACAGGATCATCGGGATCGATCGGGAGGCCAAGACGGTCACCTCCGATGCCGGGACGACCGAAAGCTACGACAAGCTTTTGATCGCAACGGGTTCGGTTCCCTTCGTCCTGCCTGTTCCCGGCAACAACCTGCCGGGTGTCCTGACCTATCGCGATCTCGACGATGTGAACGCCATGCTGCTTGCCGCCCAGTCCCGCGCGCGCGCCGTGGTCATCGGCGGCGGGCTGCTGGGTCTGGAAGCCGCCGCCGGCCTGAAATCACGCGGCATGGATGTGACGGTTCTCCACATCATGCCGACGCTGATGGAGCGCCAGCTCGACCCCGCTGCGGGCTATCTGCTCGAACAGGCGGTGGAAGCGCGCGGCATCCGCGTGATGACCAAAGCCAGCACCAAGGAGATCACCGGCCAGAACAGGGTGGAAGGCGTCCTGCTGGCCGATGGCACGACACTTCCCGCCGATCTGGTGGTCATGGCGGCGGGTATCCGCCCCAACGCCCTGCTTGCCAGGGAAGCCGGGCTTGAAACCAATCGCGGCATCGTTGTCGACGCCGGCATGCGGACCTCCGATCCCGATATTTTCGCCATCGGCGAGTGCGCCGAGGTGGGCGGACAATGCTACGGGCTGGTCGCGCCGCTTTATGAAATGGCGCGGGTGGTGTCGGCACAACTGGCCGATGATGCGGAGGCGAAATTCGTGCACAGCGAGACGCCGACCAAGCTGAAGGTGACGGGCATCAACCTGTTCTCGGTCGGTGATCTTGGCGAGGGCGACGACCGGCAGGAGATCGTCCTGCGCGATGCCGCCGCCGGTGTTTACAAGCGGCTGGTGCTCAGGGATGACCGCATCATCGGCACGGTGCTCTACGGCGAGACATCCGACGGCGCCTGGTTCCATGACCTGACCAAAAAACGCACCGACATTTCGCAGATGCGCGACACATTGATTTTCGGCCAGTCCTACCAGGGAGGGTCCCCGCTGGACCCTATGGCGGCCGTTGCAGCCTTGCCAGATGATGCGGAAATCTGCGGCTGCAACGGCATATGCAAGGGCAAGATCACCGGTGCCATATCCGGCAAGGGGCTGACCTCGCTGGATGATGTGCGGTCTCATACCAAGGCCTCCGCCTCCTGCGGCAGCTGCACCGGGCTGGTCGAACAGCTGCTGGCCCTGACGCTGGGCGAATCCTACAACCCATCGGCCGTGACGCCCATGTGCAGTTGCACCGATCTTGGCCATGACGATATCAGGCGGCTGATCAAGGCGAAGAAGCTGAAATCCATTCCGGCCGTGATGCAGGAACTGGAATGGAAGACGTCGTGCGGTTGCGCCAAGTGCCGCCCGGCCTTGAACTATTATCTCGTTGCCGACTGGCCGGATGAATATGCCGACGACTACCAGTCGCGCTTCATCAATGAACGGGTGCATGCCAATATCCAGAAGGACGGGACCTATTCCGTCGTGCCGCGCATGTGGGGCGGCGTCACCAATGCGAAGGAATTGCGGGCCATCGCCGATGTGGTCGACAAATTCGCCATTCCGGCTGTCAAAGTCACCGGCGGCCAGCGCATCGACATGCTGGGCGTCAAGAAGGAAGACTTGCCGGCCGTCTGGGCCGATCTCGGCAAGGCGGGATTTGTCTCGGGGCAAGCCTATGCCAAGGGGCTGCGCACGGTAAAAACCTGTGTCGGGACCGACTGGTGCCGCTTCGGCACGCAGGATTCGACCGGGCTTGGCATTCGCATCGAAAAATTCATGTGGGGATCGTGGACGCCCGCCAAGGTCAAGATGGCGGTGTCGGGCTGTCCGCGCAATTGCGCCGAAGCCACCTGCAAGGATGTCGGCATCATCTGTGTCGATTCCGGATACGAGATTCATTTCGCCGGGGCGGCGGGCCTCGACATCAAGGGGACGGAAGTTCTGGGGCTGGTCAAGACCGAGGATGAGGCGCTCGAACATGTGGTGGCGCTGACGCAGATGTACCGCGAGCAGGGCCGCTATCTCGAACGCATCTACAAATGGGCCAAGCGCGTCGGTCTCGAGGAAATCCGCCGCCAGATCATGCAGGACGCGGTGAAGCGCCGCGGTTATTTCGACCGCTTTGTCTTCAGCCAGACTTTTGCGCAGGTCGATCCGTGGTCGGAGCGTGTTTCCGGCGTCGACAAGCATGAATTCCAGCCCATGGCCAAAATCGGTTACCAGCAGGCAGCGGAGTAAAGTGATGAACTGGGTTGAGATTGGAACAATCAACGACATTCCGCGCCGTGGTGCCCGCTGCGTGAACACGCCCGATGGCAGGATCGCGGTTTTCCGCACCATGGAAGACCAGATTTTTGCCATTGACGATCAGTGCCCGCACAAGGGCGGACCGCTCAGCCAGGGCATCGTCCATGGCGCGGCGGTGACCTGTCCCTTGCACAATTGGGTCATTTCGCTGGAGACGGGCAAGGCACTTGGCGCAGACGAGGGCAGCGTGAAAACCATCGCGATCCGGCTGGACGGCGACCGCATTCTGGCCCGGCTGGCGGTCACCGCCATGGCGGCGGAGTAGAGCGGCATGGACACCCCGGCGGTTCGCACCACCTGTCCCTATTGCGGCGTCGGATGCGGCGTGCTCGCAACACCCGGTGATGACGGGACGGTTGCCATTGCCGGGGACCCGGAGCATCCCGCCAATTTCGGACGGCTCTGTTCCAAAGGGTCGGCGCTCGGTGAAACGGTTCATCTGGATGGCCGGCTGCTCGAACCGCAGATCGGCGGCAAGGCGGCGAGCTGGGACAAGGCGCTGGATCTCGTTGCCAGCCGTTTCAACGCTGCAATCACGGAGCATGGTCCGGACAGTGTTGCTTTCTATGTTTCGGGGCAGCTTCTGACGGAGGATTATTACGTCGCCAACAAACTGATGAAAGGTTTCATCGGTTCGGCGAACATCGATACCAATTCGCGGCTGTGCATGTCGTCGTCGGTGGCGGGGCATATGCGGGCCTTCGGGTCGGATACCGTTCCGGGGACCTATGAAGACCTGGAGCTTGCCGATCTCATCGTGCTGACCGGGTCCAATCTCGCCTGGTGCCATCCGGTGCTCTATCAGCGGATCGCCGCGGCCAAGGTCAGGCGTCCGCAGATGCGTGTTGTCCTTATCGATCCGCGCCGCACCATGACCGCCGATATCGCCGACATGCACCTGCCGATCCGCGCCGACGGGGATACGGCGCTGTTCGTGGGCTTGCTCGGATTTCTCGCCAAAGAGGGGGCCTTGGACCATGCCTATATCGAGCGGCACACGTCAGGTTTTGAGGCGGCGCTGGCCCTAGCCAGTTTCTGCGATCTGGACGTGATTTCGCAGCACACCGGCATAGCGCCGGACCAATTGCTTGCCTTTTTCACGCTGTTTGCCCGGACGGAGCGTTGCGTGACGGTCTACAGCCAGGGTGTCAACCAGTCGGCATCTGGTACGGACAAGGTCAATGCCATCATCAACTGCCATCTGGCAACGGGCCGCATCGGCCGCCCCGGCATGGGTCCGTTCTCGGTCACCGGACAGCCCAATGCCATGGGCGGGCGCGAGGTGGGCGGGCTTGCCAATATGCTGGCAAGCCACATGCAGATCGAGAATGCCGGGCACCGGCGGCTGGTGCAGGATTTCTGGGCTTCTCCGGCTATCGCGGCGCGGCCGGGGCTGAAGGCGGTCGATCTGTTCAAGGCGGTTGGCGATGGCCGGATCAAGGCCCTGTGGATCATGGCGACCAACCCGGCCGATTCCATGCCGGAAGCCGATCACGTGGCGAAGGCGCTGAAAGCCTGCCCGTTTGTGGTGGTCTCCGACATCAATGCGGAAACCGACACGACCGCTTATGCCCATGTGCTTCTGCCCGCGGCCGGATGGGGCGAGAAAGACGGAACGGTCACCAATTCGGAACGGCGCATCAGCCGGCAGCGGCCGTTCTTGCCCCTGCCTGATAAGGCCAAACCGGACTGGTGGATCATCACCGAAGTGGCAAGACGCATGGGCTTTGCCGCCGCATTCGCCTATCAGAATCCCGCGCAGATCTTTGCCGAACACGCCGCTTTGTCGGGAGTGGAGAACAAGGGCAGCCGCGATTTCGATATCGCGGCCCATGCCAGCATATCCGCGCGCGCCTATGACAGGCTTTCCCCATTCCAATGGCCGCAGAGCCAGCACGCGGCGACAGGTGGCGGGCGGTTTTTTGCGGATGGAGGCTTCTTCACCCCCGATCGCCGGGCACGGTTCGTTGCGGTGCCTCCGGCCGATACCGGTGCGATCGATCAACGATTCACGCTGAACACCGGGCGAGTGCGCGATCACTGGCACACGATGACGCGCACTGGAAAGAGCGCGCGCCTGTCTGCGCATTTCGCCGAACCCTTTGCGGAGATACATCCGCTCGATGCCGTGGAACTGGGGATTGCCGATGCGAGCCTTGTCCGGTTGCACAACGCGCATGGCGATATCGTCGTCCGAGCCCTGCTGACCGACAGGCAGGCGCGCGGCAGCGTGTTCGTGCCCATGCACTGGACCAACCAGTTTTCCGGCCGTGCGCGTGTCGGCAGCCTGGTGGCATCCCGGACCGATCCGGTCTCCGGCCAGCCCGCGCTGAAGATGGCAAGGGTGGATATCCAGCCTTTTGCGGCGGCCTGGTACGGCTTTGCTGTGTTGCGCAACAAGCCCCCGGCGATTGCCACGGATTACTGGGCACTCGCCAAGGCGCATGGCGGATACCGGATCGAATTGGCCGGTCTTCACGAGCCGGATGACTGGGCGGTGTTTGCCGGAGAACTTTTTGGCTGCGGCGATGATGCGCCGCTGCTGCGTTACCACGATGCAAGGAATGGCCAGCAGCGCTTGGCCGCTTTTTCAGGCGATGCCCTGACCGGCGCGCTCTATATCGCCCGCCAGCCCGTCGCCGTGTCGCGCAGTTGGGCCAGTGATCAGCTGTCGCAGCGCTTTCCCGCGGCGCAGAACCGCTTCCAGCTTCTGGCGGGACGGCCCGGCGGAGATATGCCCGACAAGGGCGCGATTGTCTGTTCGTGTTTTTCCGTCGGCCGCAACGAGATCGCCAGTGCCGCACGCGGCGGCTGCCAGACCGTCGCCGCCATTGGCGAGGCTTTGCAGGCCGGAACGAATTGCGGTTCGTGCCGCGCCGAGATCAGGGGGATTGTCGATGCAAATCGTCTCCAGGCCGCAGAATAGTCCGCGCCCCGGCGGTATCGGGCAGCTGGCGGTGCTGCCGGTGTTTTTCAGCCTTCAGGGCAAGCGCGGTGTCGTTGCGGGCGGAACCGCTGCCGCCGCGTGGAAAGCCGAACTGCTGGCCGCTTCGGGCGCCGAGGTGCATGTCTACGCCGAAGCCATGAGCGAGGAAATGTCCGCGCTGATTGCGGCGGGACCGTTCATTCATCACGCGCGCCGGTGGGCAGCGGTGGATTTGCACGGTGCTGCCATTGCCGTCGCCGATGCTGCAACGGAACAGGAGGCTGAAGCATTTCTGCATGCGTCCACGCAAGCCGGTGTGCCGTGCAATGTCATCGACAAACCGGCATTCTGCGGGTTTCAGTTCGGCGCTATCGTCAACCGCTCGCCCGTGGTGATCGGCATTTCCACCGATGGCGCCGCGCCCATTCTGGGGCAGGCAATCCGGCGGCGGATCGAGACGATCCTGCCCGTATCATTGGCGGTATGGGCACGGCTGGCGCATCAATTGCGCAGCCGTATCGTGGACGTGCTTCAGCCCGGCTGCCAGCGAAGGCTGTTCTGGGAGGATTTTGTCAATCGCGCCTTTGGCGTGGACCCATTGCCCGACGAAGAGGCCAAGCTGCAGGCACGGGCAGTGGATATAGCCAATGATGGCAATACACGCACGGGCACCGTGACTGTCATCCCGGTCGGGAGCGATGACCCCGAGCTTCTGACACTCAAGGCCATGCGCCTGCTGCAAATGGCCGATGTCGTATTTTACGGCAGAGATGTTCCACCCGCGATTCTGCAGATGGCGCGGCGTGAAGCCAGGCGCATTTTATTGAGTGATGAAACGTTTCATGATGCCATGACGGAACGTCTTTGCGCCGAGGGAAAACAGGTGGCCGTTCTCCGGCGGTCTTACGCTGCGTCCTGATCGAGTTCCGGGTAGTGGCGGAAAATGCCTGACTCGTTGAAGGGAATACGCCGCGGCGAGGCGAGATAGCGGGCAATGTTGGGCCGCTCCCGCACCCGGTCGTGCAATGCCATCAGCAGGGGATACTGGCGATCGAATAACCGCGTGGCGCGGGGAAAGGCATATCTCAGCCCCTCGATCACCTGAAACAGCGAAAGGTCGACATAGCTGAGCCTGTTGCCGACGCTGTGCCTGTCACCGCCGGGATTATTGGCAAGATTGCGCTCGAAATAGCCGAGATATTTCGGGATGCGATGATCGATGAAGCTGACTGAGCGCGCCTTCGCCGCTTCTTTCTGGTCTTCATAATAGAGGTCGGTTGCGATGGGGTGATGCGTGTCGTGCACCTCGCAGACAAAGTCGGTGATGGTCAGTTGCAGGCCATTGGCGGCATAGCGCAATCCCTCATCCTCCGGCGCCAGGCCGAGTTTGGGGCCGAGATAAAAGAGGATGTTGGCGACATGCGAGACAAGCAGTTCCCCGTCTTTCACAAAGGGCGGGGCGAATGGTGTGTGCAGACCGCCCATACCCTTGAGCTTCTGCATCATCGCCGCCGTGCCGCGTCCGCTGCCGGTTTCGCGGGTGATGTCGATATAGGCGGCGCCGGCTTCTTCGAGCGCCAGCCGGATGAACTCGCCGCGTCCCTGTATGCCGTCCCAGTAATAGAGTTCATAGGCCATTGCCGGTTTCTCCATGGTGGTGGGCGGACACGGCTTGGGTTTCCGTGATCAGCCAATTGATAAACGTCTGGGCGGCCGGTGTGATCCGGCCTTTTTGGGGTGTCACCAGCCAATGGGCGGTTCTGGTGGAGGTGATCGTCCGTGCAAACGGCTGCATCAGGCGTCCGGTCCGCACATGGTCGCGGATCAGCAGCATACGGCCGATGGCAATGCCCTGGCCGTCCAGCGCCGCCTGCAGGGTGATGTTGTAATCGGTCAGCTGGATGGTGCGGGCGCCGGCCAGATCAAGGCCCATGGCATCGGCCCAGACCTGCCAGTCCACCGGCTTTCTGGCGAACAGCAATGTGTGGCGCAGCAAATCCTCCGGCGCGGTGATGGCTTTGTCCGATTGCAGAAGCGCCGGGCTGATAACGGGGCTGAGCTCTTCGGCCATGAGCAGGCGCGCATCGACCCCGGGCCAGTTTCCGTCGCCATAGCGGATGGCGATATCGGCCTCCCCGGCGGCAATGTCCGCACTGCGCAGGGTGGGATCAAGCTCAAGATCGATGCCGGGATGCTGCGATTGAAACCCATGCAGGCGCGATACGAGCCAGTTGGCGGCAAAGGAGGGCAGCAGGCTGACGCGGACGGTGCTGCGCCTGCTCCTGCCGCGTAGATCCGCAGTGGCGGCGGCGATGAGGCGGAACGCGTCGGCGGTGCGGGCGCGATAGTCTTCGCCCTCGGGTGTCAGGGTGATGCTGCGTGCCTTGCGCACAAACAGCGGCAGGCCGAGAAACGCTTCCAGCTGGCGGATGTGATGGCTGACGGCGCTTTGCGTGATGAGCAGTTCTTCGCCTGCCCGGCGAAAACTCATCAGCCGGGCGACGGCCTCGAAGGCCCGCAGCGCCTGCAACGGCGGCAAGGTGGTGGAGGAGCGCATTTCGCCTCATGCTTTCGATAGCCTACGAGCAGCTTATCCGGGTTTTCAGACATTAGCCAGATCGATCAGTGACGCCGCTGTTTTGAATTGGACCTGCCGGGCAGGGCGGCCGATGATGCCGGAATAGTCAGCCGGAGATGATGATGTCAGCCACTATAGCAGAGAAACTTGCACGTCTCGGTCACGACCTGCCGGTCGCGTCCGTCCCCGTTGCCAATTACGTATCGGTCGTCCGCGTCGGCACCCTGTTGAGCATATCGGGCCAGATCAGCCGCATCGATGACGCGAATGTCGTCCTTGGCGTCGCCGGTGCATCCGTTTCGCCGGAGGAAGGCCGCAGAGCCGCCGAGATCGCGGCACTCAATGTGCTGTCGCAGATTGCAGCGGCCACCGACGGGACCATTGCCAGCGTGCGCCGTATTGTCCGCCTCGGTGTTTTTGTGGCGGCGACACCGGATTTTACCCAGCATCCGCAGGTGGCCAATGGCGCATCGGATCTGATGGTTGCGGTGTTCGGCGATGCCGGGCGCCACAGCCGCGCCGCCGTGGGCGTCAGCTCGCTACCGCGCGGTGTTGCCGTCGAGGTGGATGCGCTGGTCGAGCTGGAGGACTGACCGTGATCCAAACGCTTGATATTGAACAGCTGCGCGCGCAGACGCCGGGCTGTGCCATCAGCACCCACTTCAACCATTCCGGCTCGTCGCTGCCGTCAAATGCGGTGCTGGCGGCGGTGACAGAACATCTGCAGCGCGAATCGCTCTACGGCCCCATGGAAGCTGCGGCCAATGCGGCGGGCCTGGTCGACGAAGCGCGGGCGGATGCCGCCGGTCTGATCGGTGCAACGCCTGCCGAGATCGCTTTCTCCAGCAGTGGTTCCGCCGCCTGGGGACTGGCCTTTGCTGCCCTGCCGCCGCTTGCGGCAGGGGATCGCATTCTGGTCGGCCGTCAGGAATGGGGCGGCAATCTGTCGACGATGCAGGCGGCGGCCAAAAGGGCGGGTGCGCGCATCGAGACCATCCCCGTGAATGAGGACGGCAGCGTGAATGCCAATGCGCTGGCCGCCATGATCGACGACCGTGTTCGCCTTGTTGCCTTGACCTGGCTTCCGGCCAATGGCGGGCTTATCAACGATGCCGCCGCCATTGGCAAGGTCACGCGTGCGGCGGGCATTCCCTATTTCATCGATGCGGCGCAGGCGCTCGGCCAGCTTCCCGTGGATGTCGCCGCCATCGGCTGCGACATGCTGAAGGGATCGGGCCGGAAGTTTCTGCGCGGTCCGCGCGGCGCGGCCATCCTCTATCTGCGCAAAGCCTTTCTTGAAACGCTGGAACCGGCCTATCTCGATGTCCTGTCGTCGGCATGGGGTGAGGACGGTCCGCATGTGCGGACCGATGCGCAGCGCTTCGAGACGAGTGAAAAACCCATTGCCCTGCTGCTCGGATTGGGAGCGGCGCTGAAACAGGCGCGCAGCCTCGGCGTGGATGCAATCCGCCAGCGGATCAGGGAACTTTCCGGGCAATTGCGCGATCAGCTGGCTGCCATTCCCGGTGTTGCGGTTCACGACCTCGGCACGGAGAAATCCGGATTGGTCTCGTTTACGGTGGCAGGCATTGCGCCGCAGGCGCTTCGCGGCAAACTTGCGGAAAAACGGATTACAATCGCGGCAAATGGGATACCCTACACGCCGCTCGACATGACGGCGCGCGGTCTCAGCGAGATTGCGCGTGCGTCAGTGAGCTATCTGAACACAACGGACGAAATTGACCATCTTTGCGGAAATGTCGCTGTGATTGCACGGCAGGCCGCGTGACGGAATGAAGGACAGGTGAGGACAGGATGGATCTGGGAATCAAGGGCAAGCGGGCAATCGTCTGCGCGAGTTCGAAGGGACTGGGCCGCGGCGTTGCGGAAAAGCTGGCGGAAGCAGGCGTCGACCTCACATTGAACGCCCGCACAGAAGCAGTGCTGCGCGAGACGGCAAAGGAGATTGCCGATACCTACGGCGTCAAGGTGCAGATCGTTGCGGCAGATGTGACGACGGAGGACGGCCGCAAAGAACTACTGGCGGCCGAACCGCAGCCGGATATCCTCGTCAACAATGCCGGCGGACCGCCCGCCGGCCTCTGGTCCGACTGGCACGAGGAAGAATGGCTGAAGGCGGTCAATGCCAATATGCTGACGCCGATCTATCTGATGAACGCAATCCTGCCCGGCATGATCGAGCGCAAATGGGGCCGCGTGGTCAACATCACGTCCGGTTCGGTGAAATCTCCCATTGCCCAACTCGGCCTGTCGAATGCCGCGCGCAGCGGCCTGACCGGCTTTGTCGCCGGAACCGCGCGGCAGGTGGCGCGCCACGGCGTGATCATCAACAACCTGCTGCCGGGCTCGCACGAGACCGACCGGATCAAGGGATTTTTGGAAAAGACTTCGGAAACCAAGGGCATCTCCATCGAACAGGCGCGCGCTGAAGCCCATGCTGCCAATCCGACCGGCCGCTTCGGCACCAAGGAGGAGTTTGGCGCAGCCGCCGCCTTCCTGTGCAGCCAGTATGCAGGCTTTATCGTCGGGCAGAACCTTCTGCTTGATGGCGGCGCCTTCAATTCGACGCTGGGATGAAAGCCGACGTCGATGCCGTGAGTTCCATAATTAAACTTATGCAACTGTCGGCATCGTGAAATCTGGAGGATCAGGCAATCCATCCGGAGTTCCGGTCTACGTGTTTTTCCGCTCCCGTCCTATTTTCACGTCGTGGCCCTAAGGGGCTCTGTTTTAGCACGACAAGGAAATGCAGGATGAGCAAGACATGGTTTATCACCGGTGCCGGACGGGGTATCGGCGCGGAAGTTGCCAAGGCTGCGCTGGCAGCCGGTGACAATGTGGTCGCGACCGGCCGCAATCGCAAGCAGGTGCAAGAGGCGTTCGCGGGCGTTGAGGGGCAATTGCTGATTGTTGAGCTGGACGTGACCAAGCCGGATCAGGCGGATCAGGCGGTGGACGCTGCCGTCACCCATTTCGGCGGCATCGACGTTCTCGTCAACAATGCCGGCTATGGCCAGCTAGGCCCCTTCGAGGAAAACGGTGCCGACGACATCGAACGGCAGTTCGCCACCAATGTATTCGGCCTGTTGCATGTGACCCGTGCGGTCCTGCCTGTGATGCGCTGGCAGAGAGCGGGCCGCATCTTCAATCTGTCCTCCATAGGCGGCATGGTCGGGTATGCCGGTGCTTCCGTCTATTGTTCGACGAAGTTTGCGGTCGAAGGCTTCTCCGAATCGCTGGCCATGGAAGTGGCCCGTTTCGGCATCCATGTGACCATCGTCGAACCGGGGTTCTTCCGCACGGATTTCCTCGACCAGAGTTCGGTCCGCTATGGCAACAAAAGCATTGAGGACTATGCCGAAGCCTCGCGCGAAACACGCACGACCTATGACGGGTACAGCTACAAGCAGGCGGGTGATCCGGCAAAGCTTGGATCGGCACTGATCGAGCTGGCCACCTCACAGGAGCCGCCGCTGCGTTACGCCGCTGGTTCCGATGCGGTCCAGGGCATTGCGACGAAGCTGGATTCGGTTCACGCGGAGATCAACAAATGGCGATCTCTGTCGATTTCCACGGATGGTAATTTTTGAGCCGCTTTTCTGCCCAGAGATCAACACGATCTTCCCGGAGAAATAGGCAATCACCTCGGTGGATCGGTATACCGCCTCGCCCTTCCGCCATGCGATATTCAGACTGGGAATAAACCCCCGCTATTCAAATCACTTAAGAGAAAGGGATATTTGCAATGAACATCCAACTCCCCACCCTTTCACCGTATCTCAAGCCGAGTTTTTCAACGCTGAAACTTCTTTCACGCGTGCTGCATCCGATCAAGACCAAGAAGGATCGCGATATGGCGGAACTGGCAAAGCGATATTTAAACGGATAATCAGCGCCTTTTGATGCGCTTGTGAAAGCAGAGGAAACCCGCAATGCCCGGCATTGCGGGTTTCAGCGTTTTTCGGCGGGATCGAGGGTGAACAATTCCTGCGCCCGCCCGACACCGCGCAAGGCGAACCGCCCGACGCAAACCAGTTTGGAACGAAGCTCCTCCGGCAGGAATGCGGCGAAGCGGTCGGAAATCAGGACATCCTGATCGACGGAACGGCACATGGATGCGATGCGGCTGACTTCGTTGACGGCCGGGCCGACCACGGTAAAATCCAGACGCGTGTCGCTGCCGATATTGCCAAAGAACACTTCACCCACATGCACGCCGAGATAGACATTGGTGATGGGCTGCCTCTCGGCGGCGCGCCGTTCATTCAGCATGACCAGCCGCTTGCGCAGGAGAGCCTCGGCCTTCAGTGCCGCGGCGCAGGCCGTCTGCGGCCCGCCATCGGTGAAGATGGCCAGCGTGCCGTCGCCAATGAGCTTCAGCACATCGCCGCCCGCTTCCTGGATCGACGAGATGACCGCATCGGCATAATCGTTCAGCATCGGGATAATGGCATCCGGTCCGGCCGCATCGGAAATACGCGTATAGTCGCGCAGATCCGAATACCAGAGAACCGCTTCGATCCGGTCGGCGGCACCGCGATTGATGCGCCCGGCCAGCACGCGTTCGCCCGCATCATGCCCGAGATAGACCTCGGCCACCGTGCGCACGATCCGCGCCAGCGAGGAGCACTTGATCGCAAGCGCCAGCCCCCGCACCAGACGTTTCAGGGTTGCGATATCGCGATCCGTAAAGCCGTCGGCATGTGCCGTCGACCATTGCGAATAGAAACAGTCCATTTCGCCGATGCTGCCCTGGGTCGAAAACCGGTGGACCAGCGCGAGATAATCGGTAAGCCCTTCCGCCTTGAGGTTTTCCAGATGCAGAAAGCCCGGTTCGTCCATTTCGCCTATGCGGCGGCGCAGCGAATCCTCGCCCGACTGCAGCAGGTGGTAAAACGTGGTCCGCTGCCAGCTTTCCGCACCGGCGCCCTGGGTGCTCGATCCATACTCGATCACCGGCTTTTCCACCTCTTCGCGCTGGCGCCAGTGGAATGCCCTGCCCTCGTAAATGGGATGCAGCGTATCGACAAAGGTCAGGGCACGCTCAAGTGTCATGCCAAGCCCGCAGCACCGCACGCAGAAACCGTTCAGCAGCTCGGTTTCGCTGGCGCCGGCCAGTCCTTGTGCATCGAGCCATTCTTCAATCGCAACTATGTCGGCTTCGGTCATGATTCCCGCTCACTTGTCCGTCTGAACGGGTATCACGTCCGCGCCGTTTGACAAAGATGGCAGCAGCCGGACGTCAGGCGCTTGGCGCTGGCACTTCCACTGTGGTCACCGGTTGTGCGGCAGCGGCAGAACCGTTGACCGCGCTTCCGGCCTTCTCGATGGCGCAGACCTTCAGGTTGCCGGTGAAGAGAATGCCGCTGATCGGCAGCGCCGGTTCGGCCGGGAATGTTTCATGCCGGATGCTGTCCTTGGGCACATGCAGCTTGTGTTCACCGCCTTCGCCGCCGCCCCCGAGCGTGAGCGCGAGGGATGGCTGGGTCTGCAGGAGCGTCACGCCGTAGAGGAATTCGAAGCTCAGCATCGACACCAGAAATTTGTAGGTGCCGTCGCGCACGCCGCCCTTGAGCAGGGCCGCGCGGTGCGTCTCTTCGCCCATGTGCACATCGAGCGGCGGAATGCGCGGCTCGCAGACATAGGCCATGGCCAGGAGCTGCCCCTTGTCCACCTCGAATTTCAAACGGTCGCGGCCAAGATCAAGGGCCGAGACGGAGAAACGCCGGTTGCTGTACTCGACCGGCAATCGTCCAAGCCTTTTGCCCAGTTGTACGCCGTCGAGTGCGCGCGCGCCGGCAAAATGATCGGGGTCGATGGGCGGTTGCAGGGCAGCCGCCTTGTGCGGGCGCAGCAATGCCGGTTCCAGTTCATCGGCAATGAGGTTGGCAACGATGGTCGTTGCGACCGGCCGGGCATAATGCCCCTGATCGGAATAGAAGCTGGGGTGGCCGACCACATCGCGGCCCAGCCGCTGCATCAGGTGGCGCGAAACGTCGACGCAGATGGTGCCGTACCACTGCGAGATGTAATTGATCCCCGCATCGATGGATGGCACGGCGCTGAGGAAGGAGCCGTTGCGGGCGCCGAAGACAAGGGTGGCGATGCGCAGGTTGGGGTTCTGCTCACGAGCATAACGGATGATCCCCTCATAAAACCGTGCCCAGTGGCGAAAAGGCCGCCGCTCGTCGCCATAGACGAAAGCATCATTGAGTGCGTACTCGATCAGCAGCAGATCGCAATCGGCAAGCGCTTCATAGGTCTTGAGCTGGTAGAGGCCGAAGGCGCTGGTCGTCCCGCCCACGGCGAGGTCCGCGGCAATGTCGAGGTCGATGCCGCGCCGGGCCATGGTTGCCAGAAGCGACGGCAGGTAGCCGGGCAGCATGACGGTGTTGGAGCCGCCGATGATAACGGTTTTCAGTTTCATGGTGTCACCACTGCTGCCCGGCCCGCCGGAGAAAGTCCCCCGCAGCGCCAGACCCCATATCCCTTTGCATCCCAATCGAAGTAGTAGGCGGCCGCCACGCGGCCCGTTCCCATCAGTTCGGCGAAGCGGCTGCGCGCCGCTTCGACCAGCTGTTCGCGCGAGCCGTCATTGGCCGGGCATGTGGTCGAGGTGTTGGAAAAGCCCCATTCGGTGATCCAGCAGGGTTTGCCGTCCGGCTCCGAGCGGCAGATGGACAGCGCCTGGCTGACATGCGCCGCGCGGGCCGCCGCCGTGCCGTTGCTGCCGGGATAGATATGGATGCCGTAGCCATCCACAACCTTGTCCAGCCCATGCTTGCGCATGAGATTGGTAAAGCTTGCGGGATCGATGCTGTCGATGCCGCGCCGGTCGGCGTCGGCCACGGGGATATCGGACAGTCCCGCCGAAACGACCTTGGCGGTGCGGCTGTATTGGGTTGATTGCAATTCCTTACGGACCACCGCGGCAAGCTGGACGTAGCGGGCCGCGCCCTGCTCGACGGCCGGCAAGTTGTCGAGATCCGCCAGCGAGCGGGCGGTACGGCTTTTGGCCTTTGTCTTCACTTCGAGATCGCCATTATAGGCGCCCCAGTTGATCTCGTTTCCGGCCTCCACGGCCACAAGCGGAATCTTGAGCGCATCGATCTTGCGCAGGGCGTCGCCGACGACGGAACGGAACTGATCCGGCGAAATATCGGAAAGCCGGTACATGTCCCATATCCGGCCAAGACCGGGACGGGGTTTCGTGCCTTCGGGGTAGAACGCCGGATTGTTGAGCGATATTTCCAGAAGGATGGCGAGGCCCTTGGCGTGGGCGACGCGCACCGCATCAATGCTCTGGTCGATCGGTTTGGTCAGCGACAACCGCACCGCAACGACGCCGTTCTTGACCATGAGATCAAGAACCTTCTCCCGTTCGGCGGGCGAAAGCCAGGCCAGATTGACCCGGTTGACGCCAAAGCGCGTATCGCCAGCCGCATGGGCTGGCAGGGCACCGACAGCCATTGCTGCAATGATACCGGCAGCGCCGGCGGCCAACTTACGCATTTGCACTTTCCAACCCATGGTTTCATGCCTCCTCATAAGGTGGACGCCGGGACAAACACCGGTCACCGGATTCCAATATCTTTCAACGCGGCGTTGAAATTGGCCTCGCAGTCGGAATAGCGGTGAATGGCGGCGGGAACGTCGATCTTCGACAGGAAATCCTGCAAGAAAGCCTTCTTTTGCGGCTCGCGGTTCCATACCGATGCCTCGATATGGGGGAAACCGACAAAGTCGAGCATTTCGCGCATCCGGTCGTCGACGGCGATCATCAGCGCCGGAATGCCCGACTGCATGCCGATGATGGAGCCATGGAACCGGCGGCCAAAGCAGAAATCCTGGCCGGAGACCCAGCTGCGCCACTTATGCGTGTCAAAGAATACGAGATAGTCGCGCTTGCGCTGCCATTTCTCCGCATGCTTGTACTCGGTGGCCGCGGTGATGCGGCTGGCCGCCGGATCATAGGCTTCGCTGCCTTCGTCGCCCACCATGTTCATGTTGTAGACGATGACCTCGTCCTGGATGACGTAGCTTGCCGTGCTGTCCTTGTGCAGGAGCGCATGGGCATCGACGATGGTGTCGGGAACGCTGCCGAGATAACCGCCAAAGGCGATCTTCTGCGAGTCCGCCAGACCCGGATCGGCGAGGCGGCTGAGCGAGCGCTTCATCTGGGCCGGATCGTAATAGAGCGAGGGACAGCCGGTCGGGCGCACATATTTCATGCCCTCGGCTTTCAGGAATTCTGCCGTGAAGTGCCCGCGGGTGAGGAAGAAGGTTTCCTTTTTCTTCAAGACGTTGAGAAAGCGCTGCGTGCCTTCCGGCAGTTCGGCTTTCAAATTTTCCTTCTTCTGGATGCCGATGCCCATGATGACGATCGGCATGTTGAGACGCTCGAACACATGGGATTCCGTCGCCGCGGCATAGCCGGGCCGAAGCAGGTTGGCCGATGCGAACAGGCACAGATCAAAGCTCTCGTTCAGCCGTGCATAGGTTTCGGGCGAATGGATGCTGTTGGCCAGGTGCCAGAATGGAATATAGGTGACGTCGTGGCCGCGCACGCTGTTGGCGGCGCCTTCACCGATGAGATAATTGCCAGTATTGGCAATCCGCTTGACCTGGTCGATGACATCCTTCTTCGTGCGGATGTTCTCGAAATAGGGACGGTGCTTGACCGTTGCCCCGGAAACGCTTTCGACGGTCCGCATCAGATATGATGGGATGCCTGTGATCATTATTCGCATGTTCGTCCATCTTGGGTTGGAGCTTCCGGCGCACCGGATATGGGAGTTATCCGATGCCGATCTCGGTCAGGACCGAGCGGAAGCTGCGTTCACGGTCAGAGTATTTTTCGATGACCTGCGGAATGTTCATCTGCGCCAGATGGTCGGAGATGAAAGCCGAGCGGTCATTTGCAGAATTGAGGTCATTGGCCTCGACTTTCGGCAATCCGGAAAAGTTCAGCATTTCGCGCATGCGGTCGTCGACGGCAACGATCAGGCTCGGCACCCCGGACTGGAGCGCAATGATGTTGCCGTGAAACCGCCGGCCGAACGAGAAGTCCATCGAGGACGTCCAGGCCCGCCACTGGTTGGTGTCGAAAAATGTGTGAACCTTGATCTTTTTCTTCAGTTCGCCGGAGCCCTTGAACGTGAGGTCGCCGATCATCTCGCCCGAGGTTGAATCGTAGACGCGGCCATCCTCGTTGGGCTCGACCTGCATGTCGAAATGCAGGGGCTCGTCCTGGATGACATAGGCCGACCGGCCGTCATCCGACGACAGCGCATTCATGTCGCCGATCGTATCCAGCGCGGCGCCCATATAGCCGGTGAACACGGTTCGCCCCTCGCCCACCTTCACATCGGGCAGGCGGCGAATGGCCTTGCGCACATTGGCGGGCATGAAATACATCGACGGGCAGCCGACGGGCCGCACGAACGAAAAGCCCTGGTCCTTGAGATAGGAGGCGGTTTCATCGCCGCGGGTGAGGAAATAATGTTCCTTTTCCTTCAGTACCTGCAGCAGGCACTGGGTGCCTTCCGGCAAGGACTCTTCAAGGTCCGGGCGGTTCTGAATGCCGATGCCCAGCATGACCACGGGCATGTCGAGCTTGGACAGGACCTGTGCTTCCGCATCGGCCGACAGGCTTTTGCGCAGGAGGTTGGCGCAGGTGAACACGCAGATATCAAACTGCTTGTTGATGGAATCAAGGCCGGTGCCATTGTTGACGGCATTGTAGAGATGCCAGAACGGAATATGGGTGGCATCCGGCGACAATGCGCGCAAGGCGCCCTCCCCGATCAGATAATTGCCCGTGTTGCTGATGTTCTTGAGTTCACGCAGGTAAGCATCCTTGCTTTCCGGCTGCGGTTGTTTCTCCGAGTAAAACACACGGGCGTCTTCAGCGCGCTGGATGAGGCGTGTTACGTGGCCTGGGATGCCTGTAAGGAGAATTCTGGGGCTCATGGGGGTCACAAAACCTTTCTGGTGATCGTCACGCGACTGCACGACCGGGAAGCACGGCGGTGGCATCGAATTCTGGGGTGATTTCCGGCGCACCGGCATTCCGCTCGAGAGGAACAGCCGGTTCGATGGTGTTGCTCCAGTGAATGAAGCTGGCAAAGGAGGACGTCCAGGAACGCCCGGCAGCGGTGGCAAGCGCGCCCTGCGCGGTGCGGGCAAGTGCCGCGCGGTCCTGGGCAAGGATGGTGAGCAGCCGGGCGATATCCGACACGATCTGCGCATCATTGCCATTCTTGATCAGGATGCCGTCCTGGCCATGGACGATCAGCTCATCGACCGCACCGACGGCGGTTGCCACGGGAACGCAACCAAGCTGCTGCGCCTCGGCAATCATCAATGGCGCCCCTTCCCAGCGTGACGGCATCAGCAGCACGTCGGCCCAGGCGAGCTGGGTTGCGATATCCTTGCCGCTGAAAACCGGCGGCGAAACGCGGACACCGGCCTCCTTGAGGCGCGCCATCCATGAGGAACTCGGATCGTCGGAGAGAATCTCGCCGCCGATGGCCTGGGCTTCGAAGGCGATGCCGCGCTCGCGCAGTTTGATGATGGCATCGTGCAAGCGGTCAATGCCCTTCTGCCGGTCCAGGCGCCCCATGTAGAGGATGCGCAGCGGTTCATCCGGCTGCTGCGTCTTGCGGGCGCCGGTGACCTGGGTGCGCAGCTTTGCATCGATGGAAAAGCTGGCGGCGTTCGGGACGGCAAAGATTTTCTCAAACGGTACGCCGAAGCTATGCAGGTAAGTTTTCAGCTGCTCGGAACAGGTGAGAAACGCGTCATAGGCATGTTCGAATGCAATGGCGGCATAGGGCTGACCGGCGCGGCGGCGGAAGACGGTTTCATCCACGACATGGAGGTAGCAGGCAGTGCGCGTGCCTTCCGAGCGAAGCTTCCCCATCAGCGGATGGGCGGCCATGACGTGGTTGTTGACGATCAGATCGAAGCCGGAGAGCTGTCCGCGCAGCCCTTCCCAGTCGAGCGGATGATCTTCGGTGATGAAATCCTGGCCAAGGAAACGGTTGGTGTCTCCCCAGGCCGGTATGCCGTCCTTCCAGAAATGGATGTAGTCGAAGGCCTGGTCGAATTCATCGAGCACATCCATGCGGCTTGAACCGAGCACGAACAGATGGGTTTCAAACCCTTCCTGTTTCAATTCACGGCCCGCCGCATAGGCAACCTTCTCGGCGCCGCCGAACGAAGCATTGGGAACGAGCACGGCCGCCGTCTTCTTCCCGGCGGTGTTGTGGGCGAGCGGAAGCACCGGCGATCCGCCCAGTTCCTTCCTCAAGACCTGATACATGTCCGACAGGGCAGGCAGGCGGCGCGGGCGCCATGTCCAGCGCGTGGATGCCGTCTGCTTGAGCGGGCTGGTTGCAATGGCCGTGACGAGATTGAGGAGGGCCTGCTCCGGCCGTGCCAGCGAGCGGCGCTGGCGTGCCTTGGGGAACGGAAAGCGGACTTTCAGGCGTGACGATGTCGGCCAGAGCTGCTGGCTGCCGATGGACGAAAACCAGTCGAGTGCATCGTTGTCGATGACGTTCTGGATGAGCTTGGTGGAAACGAAGATCAGGTCGGCCGGTCCTTGATGCGTGCCGGATGGCATGATCTCGGACTCGATGCGCCGCTCCGAATCCACATTGCCGAACTCGACGAAGACGATATTGGACTTTTCCGCCAGGCGCTCGAGATGGCAGAGAATGTTCGGAAACAGCCGTGACCGGTTCAACAACTTCAAGGTTTCGTTGCTGCATGCGGCAACAAACGGCGGGAAGTGGAAATTGTCGGGTTCGCCGACGCTGCCCCAATAGGCGCGGATGGCGTCGTCAAAGCCGATCTCACCCGGTGTACGGGTGGGATCGGTGAAGGTGCTGAGCGTCCCCTCGCCTGTCCGGATCAGTGCGTAGCGGGGGCATTCCTCATGTTCGAAGCCGACCAGGGTCGGGCGCCGGAACAGGGCCTTATGCCGTTTACGCAGGAAGTTGATCGATGATGACCGGTCGCGGTTGGCTTCCTTGAAGCGGCTTTCCGCGCGCAGGCGGTATTCGAAGCCGGTGTCGTGGCATGGCTGCCCGGCAAAACCGGCCTCGATTGCCGACAACCAGAATTCCCAGTCCTCGAAGCCATTCTGGCGGTCTTCGTCGAAGCGCACGCCGCTTTTGAAGACGTCGATCGCAATCATCGATCCCGTGTCGCAGATATTGTCCGTGATGCAGTGGATCAGCCGCGAATAGCTGTCGCCGTAATGGGCGCGCCAGTTCACCGAGAATGTATCGATGTTGGTATAAATCCACCCGGCCTTGCCGGCGGCAAGACGGCGGTAAAGTGTATCGACAGTATAGGGTTGGACGCGATTGTCGGCATCCAGAAAATATACTGCCTTTGCTTCGGGTAATTCTTCGAGAATGTATTCGATCGCCCGGTTGCGCGCGCCGCCCGGTCCGGCATTCGCGCCGAAGATCACGTGTATGGCGGGATGGGCGGCCGCATAGAGCGCCAATTGATCGAACACCTCATGGCGCGGATCGCCATCGACCGAGACAATGATGGCAACACGGAATTTCGTTATCGATGCCAGTGCCGATTCCAGCGCCTCGGGAACGAGGGCCGCATGGCCGTAAAGCGGCATGGCGATGGCGATCAGGTCCTGCGATTTATCGGGCATTGGCCATCTCCTGGGCCGGGCGCGCCTCGATATGCTTGACAAGCCTGAAGTTGAACACCTTGAGCCAGGAGAAGTCGACCGAACCGGTGGTCGCCTTGCTGAGAACGACGAGGTCCATGGCGCGGGTGGTTGCCGTGTCGAGCATGAAATTGATGTCCACGGGCTGTGCCGCGGTGATGTCGGTCCAGCCGCTGAACAGCGCTGCCGGCCGCTTTTCCGTGGCGCGGCCCAATGCGCCGACCTCGCCCTTGATATCCGCCGACAGGTTTGTCAGCAGGAAGCCGACCGCGCCGGGCTGGCCCTCGGGATGATCGATGATGGCGCGTGCCGAGATGCGTACCGTCCCGGGTGATACGACACGGCGGATCGCACCGGCCGTTATGCCCTCGCTGAGGGGATGGCAGACAATGGCGTCTTCATGCTCAAGAAAACGCACGGTGGGGAAATCGGGCTCGACGGTATGGACCGAAACATTGGCGACGCTGCGCAGCATTTCCACCGGCAGGCGGTAATCTTCGACGCGCCGTCCAGCGATCAGCGATGTCGGCACGAAGACGTTGCTCAGAGAGGTCGGGCGTACCCCCGGCAGGCCCGTAAAGACGCGAAACGCCAATGGGCGCATGTCGAGATCGGCATGCGGTATGCGTGCCCTGGCCGCATAGCGTTCATTGGTGATGGCGTTGCCAAGCGAAAGCTCCGGCGGGATGCCGCCTGTTGCCGAGACCCGAAGCCGCAGCGTGCGGTGGCCGCCGTCGCAGGCCTTGGGCAGGGAGAAGAAGTTCCAGCCCGCAACCACGCTGGCATAGGGGATGAGCCATTCCGCCACGCCTTCGCCGTTTTCAACGTAATCGAGCGTGACGATCAGCTGGCCGGACCGCCCCGATGGCAGGCCGCGGAAATGCAGCGCAAAGCCGGACACCGCATAGCTCGATACCGGGAAAAGCTGCTCGATTTCCGATTCCCGCAACAGATTGGCAAAGCCCTCATCCTTCGGGTCGATGCAGGGTGTGTGCCCGAAAACCTCGGTCACGGCATCCCAGTTCCTGGCGTGAAAGGCATTTTCGATGGCGCGGTAGTTTTCGAAGAGCGTTTCCCGCTCGCGCCGCAGCATGACAAGCTCGCTGTGCACCTTGGTCACGTGGCTGGTGAGGCGATCCAGCCCGCATTCGAGCACTTGCGCGACAAGCGCGGCCTGCGTGGCAAGCGTCGATGCATCCAGGCGGACAACCGGCACTTCGGGAACGGTCCTGAACCGGTAGATGCGCTTCAAGGCATTCTGCAGTTCCGCCGCCCCCTCATCCGATACGGCCACGCCGATCAGCGGAAAGGCATTGAGCAGCCGGAGCTGATCCGCGTCCGGTTCAACGAAAACAATGAAATCGGCCAGGGGCGAGGATTCGAGCAGCGGCTGGTCATGGCTGGAAGCAACGGCATAGCGGCTTCGGCGAGGCTGTCGATGAACGGCTGCGGGCAGTAATGTGTTCAAAATGGACATCCCGTGTCTTTGGCAGTGCAGTTGGTCGATTGTGCGGATGGGAACCGCGTCTCCCATCATGAGAAAATATCAACCGAGTAATGTCAACAGAATATCTTCTCGATCTATAGTAAAATGTAATACAGATATAGATTATAATTGTTTCAAAAATCGAATTATTTTATTTATACTTTTGATAGTGAGGTAAAACCCCAGCATTTCCCGCGGATTGCGCCGGAGTAGGCCCGCGGTGCGGGGGGAATTGAAGTGCTGGGGTGGTGCGCTTATGCGGCTCTCAAAACCGCGTCGATCAGAGATTTTTGCCGCGCAAGACAATCGGAAAGCCGGAAACGGTGCTCGATTGTGCGGCGTGCTGCCGCACGCAGCGGCATGAAATCATTCGGCCCGGAAAGCACGCGCAGAATGGTGCCGGCGAGCGCGTCCGTATCATAGAAGGGAACAAGCAAGCCATTTTGGCCCGAGCGGATGATTTCCTGAACCGGCTTGGTGTCCGAGCCGATCACCAGCGCGCCACATGCCATGGCCTCGATGACGGACCAGGACAGCACAAAGGGATAGGTCAGGTAGATGTGCGCGGTCGATATCTGATAGAGCTGGCGCAGGAGATCGTGTGAAATCGCTCCTGGAAACAAGATCCTGTCGGGCGGCAAATCATATTTGGAAAGCAGTGCGTCCTTCCACGAGCCCCCACCGGGCGGCGGCGTGCCATAGCTTACCCCGTCGCCGCCGACAAAGATGAACAGAGCGTCGTCATTTTTCCGGATGACCTTTGCCGCTGCTTCGAGTGCCTGCGGGAAGCCGCGATAGGGCTCGAGGTCACGGGCAACAAAGGTGATGATTGGCGGATCGCCTGCCTTGAGAATGCGCCCGTCAGGCAGTTTCAGCGATGCATTCGCGTCGGGACGGAAAATCCGGGTATCGACGCCTTCGTGGCAGACGGCAATGCGTTTCTGTGCGGCAGCCGGATAGAGGCTCTTCTGCCAGAGGGTCGGGCTGATGCCGCCGTTCATCGCCTCAAGGGAGATCAGCTGCGCAATGTTGCGCAGCCTTAATCTTTTGCGGGTTTCGGCGTCCGGATTGTCATCCGGCGCAAACCCGACATCGGCGCCTTCGGCCCGATAGAAGAATTCGCAATAGCCGAGGGCCGGAACCTGCGGCAGGACATCCTTGACGAACATCATGCTGCCCCAGCCGATATGGCCGATGACAATGTCGGGGCGTTCGCCCTGACGGGTCATGGAATCGAGTGTTTCAGCAACCCGGTGCCCGATCCGTACGTGGTGGTCGGGAATGCCGAGATACCTGGCCATCTGGCTGTCCGCCCGAGGGCCAGGTTCCATTCTGTGTCTGATCACGCGGACCGATGGGAGGCGCCGGTCCACTGTTTCACAGATAAGGCTGACATCATGCCCGCTTGCTGCAAGATGTTCGGCAAGGGCCGCGAATTGCCCCAGGCCGCGCCTGTGAACGAAAGCCACATGCATGTCAGTCCTTTCCAGACATCAGAACACGAATTGACAGGGGCTCAGATGCCGTAACGAGCGGCATTGCCCCAAACCAGTTCGAGCCTGTGCAATGTCTGGAATGCGATTTCCAGATTGCGAAGATCGTCATCATCCCGGGCGAGCACGCGGTTGTACGCGCCGCCAGCATTGCGCAGATTGGCGCAAAGCTGTTCGCCCTTGTCAGTCAAGCGGATCCTTGCGGACCGCTTGTCGCGCTGGGAGGCAACCCTGTCGATGTATCCCCCATCGGCGAGCTGCTTCAGGTAGTAGGAGATATTGGAGCCGATATAATGACCCCGGTCCAAGAGTTCTCCAACTGAAAGTTCGACGTCGCCAATGGCCAGGAGAACCATCGCCTGGGCCGGGCCAACGTCTTCAATCCCCAGCTTCGTCAGCTCGCTCCTCAGCAGGCTCGCGAACCGGCGATTTACTCTCTCAATCATTCTGGCCAGCTCGAAGTGTGTCACCACAACGGTATGAACTGGATGTCTATGTCCCTGTTTTTCCGCTGTAATTTCAGGAAAATCGGCGGCATCATAACCGTCAATAGATGTTTCGACTTCCACTCCTTCGTGTAGAAGTTTCTGTATCATCTTTGTCTCCATCATCAATTTTACTTCAAAATTTGAAGTAAGTTACAAGTATATTCCAAGGTCTCCTTTGCTTTTTCCCCACCATATGAACTTTTTTCTGTCACATTCTGCACGGTATTACTTTACTAGTCTATTGCGATAGACCAAGTTCAATCGGGCTAACGGGCAGCTGTGTCATTTCCAAGGCAGATTACACATGAGTGATACTCGTCAAAACCATGCAAATGGCAAGAGCAATGTTGGAAAAAATGCGACGGCGCATGCGGTTCCGGCACCTCGGGCCCTCATTCTCCGTGCGCGTCGGGTGTTCTTGTCGGGCCTCCTTTATGCGGTTCTGCTGAGTGCCTGCATCAATCTGCTGCAGCTCACGGTACCCCTGTATATGCTTCAGGTGCATGACAGGGTTTTGAACAGCCGGAGCATGGACACGCTGGTCATGCTGAGCATCCTGGCGGCGGGTGCCCTGATCGTTTTCGGCATTCTCGAATTCATCCGCGCCTTGTCGTTTCAGGCCATGGGCAGCGCGCTTGTGCGCCGGCTCAATCTGCCGATTCTGACAGCCGCGGTTCAGGCGTCGGTGGATCAGGGGCTGCCCAAAGCCACCCAGGCGCTGCGCGATCTGACGGAACTGCGGACATTCCTCACCTCATCGGCCGTCAGTGCGCCGCTGGATGCTGCCTGGTCCCCGATCTTTCTCACTGTGCTTTTCCTTCTCCATCCGGTTTTCGGCATTATCGGCGTTGTCTCGGTCATCGTGCTGGTCGCCTGCGGTGTCATCACGGACATTTTGACGCGCAGCCTGGTGAAGGATGCGAATCAGGCGAACATCGAGGCCGTCTCGAAAATCGGCAGCACGTTGCGCCATGCGGAAGTGATCGAGGCCATGGGCATGCTGCCCGCATTGGCGCGGCGCTGGCGCACGGCGCAGATGAACGCTCTGGACCTGATGGATGCGGGCGGCATGCGCAGCCGGGCCATGGGGACCATCGCCCGCACCTTGCGGTTCATGATCCAGATTGGCGCCCTGGGTGCCGGGACGTACCTGGCCATGCAGCAGGAAATCACCGCCGGTGCGATGATTGCCACGACCATCATCGTCGGCCGTCTTCTCGCACCGTTCGATCACGTGGTGGAGACATGGCGCCAATGGGTCAACGCCATCGGAAACTGGCAGCGGATCCAGGCCCTGCTTGCGCAGAATCTCGCCGTCCGCCAGACCATGCCGACGCCGCGTCCGCATGGCGATCTGATCATCGACAAGCTTGTCTACGCGGCTCCGGGCGTCGAAATGCCGATCATCAAGGGCATTTCATTTTCCCTTTCGCCGGGGGAGGTGCTTGGCATTGTCGGACCGTCTGCGGCGGGCAAATCGACGCTGGCGCGGCTGATGATCGGTATCGTCAAACCAACCTCGGGCGGGGTCTTTCTCGACGGCAACAACGTTTATCTGTGGGAGCGCAGCTCGTTCGGTGAAATCGCCGGCTATCTGCCCCAGTCGGTGGCCCTGCTCGACGGCACCATCAAGGACAATATCGCCCGGATGGGCGAAAGCGACCCGCACCGTGTTCTGGAGGCAGCGCGTCTTGCCGATGTGCATGAGATGGTCGGCCGTCTGCCCCTGGGCTACGACACGCCGGTCGGTGATGGCCGTCTGACACTGTCCGGCGGCCAGCGCCAGCGGATCGGTCTCGCGCGCTGCCTCTACAACCGCCCTCGCCTGATCGTGCTGGACGAGCCCAATGCCAATCTCGACGCCGTCGGCGAAAGGGCCCTGATGCGCGCCATCGAGCAGGCGCGCGATGATGGCGCCATCGTCGTCATGATCGCACATCGCCCGACCATCATGCAGGTGGCCGACAAGCTGCTCGTGCTGGAAAACGGCCGAATCACCCAGTTTGGCCCGCGCACCGACGTCGTGGCTTCCATCACACCCACAGGTCCCAAAATGGGAGCGACAGGATCATGACCGGCAAATCGATTGTTCCCAAACGTTTCACCCAGCTGCTGGCGCCGCGCGCTGAATCGGGTGAAAGGCAGGCCCTGACCAAATTCGGAACGGTGCGCCCGGAATGGGTCATCGATCTTGAGAATGAGGATGCAAAGTCGCCGCTGCGCCGGCTTATCATTGCCGGGATCACGACGATCGCCATCGCGTTCGGCGGCTTTTTCGGCTGGGCCTATTCCGCCGAATTGGGAAGTGCGGCTGTCGCCCTGGGCACGGTCATCGTCGATTCGAAACGCAAGACGATCAGCCATCTGGAGGGCGGCATCCTCGATCGCCTGCTCGTGCAGGAAGGCGACGAGGTCAAGGTCGGGCAGCCCCTGATCCGGCTCGACGATACGAAAGCCCGGGCGGAATTGCAGTCGCTGCAGTCCCGCCGAACGGGGCTGATCGCCAAGCTTGCCCGGTTGCGTGCCGAGCAGGCAGGGGCAGCGGAAATCACGTTCCCAGAGCATTTCGGCGGGCCCGGTGACGCGGCTGGCGAGAATGCGGTCAAGGCGGAGCGCATATTCTTCCAGAAGCGCTCGGCGCAGAAAATGAGCCGCACGGACGTGCAGAAGAAGACCATCGAGCAATATACCGAACAGGCCAAATCATCCGCGGCGCAGGTCGCCGCGACGGACCGGCAGATCGAGCTGATCACCGAACAGCGCAATGCCATCGCCGGGCTGGTTGCCAAGGGGTTTGCCCAAAAATCCAAACTGACCGAAATCGATACCAAGCTGAGCGAGCTGGCGGGCAATCGCGGTCAATATGCCGGAGACAAGGCAAAGGCCGAGCAGGCCAAGGCCGGCGCGGAGTTTGCCTTGATCGGTATCGAAAGCGACCTGCAATCCGAAATTGCCGGCGAGATTACCACCAACCAGACCGATCTTGCGGATACGGAAGAGCGGATTGTCGCAGCCAAGGATGTCATGCGCCGCGTGGAAATCAAATCGCCGCAGGCGGGCGTCGTCGCCAATATCCGCCTGAGGACGCCAGGCGGCGTCGTGGCCGCCGGCGAGGCGCTGATGGACATCGTGCCTGAAAACGAACCCCTGGTGGTGGAAATGAAAATCAGCCCGCGCGATGTGGACAGCGTTTCCATGGGATCACAGGCGCAAATCCGCCTGACGGCATACAATCAGCGTTCGCTGACGCCGCTGGATGGCAAGATCAGCTATATCGCGGCTGACCAGGTGCTGGATGAAAAGACCGACACCGCCTATTTCGTTGCCCGCGCGGAAATCATGCCGAAGTCGCTGGCGGCCAATCCGTCGGTCAAACTTTATCCCGGAATGCCCGCCGAGGTCATCATCGTCCACAAGGCGCGCAAGGCGATCGATTATATTATTTCGCCAATATCGGACAGCTTAAATCGAGCATTCAGAGAGGATTAATTGGAATAAATTCCCTTAAACAAAGGGTTTTGACCAATATTTCAAATTTTGAAATAAATTACAATCAAAGAACAACTATTGATGAATTATTGTATAGGTAAATATAAATTAGAGTCTTTTTCCAAAATGTTGAGTAATACATTTCAGTAATAATTTGTTACTCGCGAATGCCACATTTATACTCTTAGTCTAGGTTGCATTTCGATTTGGTGCAGCGCACAATCGTCAAAGCATCGATGGCTGGAACGTGTCCGGCTGATCGAAACTCAAAGCAGACAGAAGGAGAAGCAGATGGCCACTTTAGAAGGCGGCGCCTACGACGACGTTTTGTTTGGCTCGCGTTTTGACGATTTCATCCACGCCCATGGTGGTGATGATCTCGTCTTTGGCGGAAACGGAAACGACATAATCTTCGGCGATGAGGGCAATGACATCCTTTTCGGTGGACACGGTAACGACACCCTGTTCGGCGGTACGGGTAATGACATCCTTTTCGGCGATCAAGGCAATGACACCCTGTATGGCGGTGAAGGCGATGACATCCTTCACGGCGGCACAGGCAATGACATCCTGAGCGGCGGCGACGGAAACGATATTCTGTTCGGCGACGCTGGCAATGACATTCTGCAGGGCGGAAATGGCAATGACATTCTGTTCGGCGGTGCCGGCAATGACGTCCTTCAGGGCGGTGCCGGTAATGACTATCTCGACGGCGGTGCTGGCAACGACATCCTCTCAGGCGGTGCCGGCAACGATATCTTCCACTTCAGCGGCGGCGGCGGCAACGACGTCATCCTGGACTTTACTCCTGGTGAAGACATCCTTCAGATTTCCAAGGATATCAACGGTCTCCAAATCCATTCTCCCGAGGATCTGGCCGATCGTGTTACGCAGGTTGGCAATAATGTCGTGGTCGATCTCGGCCATGGCGACAGCGTCACCCTCGTAAACACCAGCTACGACGATGTGCAGGCACATCCCGACCAGTACTTCGTCGTTCATTGATTTTTACAAAAATTGGCGTGCCCAGCTTTCCGGCCGGGCACGTTTTTCTTTCCGCTGTGAATGAAAGGGCAACGTGTTGAACCTCGACCATTCGACGGATATTGCGGGCGATACGGAGAATATTTCCATCTCGCGCCTGTGTGGTGATGTCGCTGTCGTGATCTGGGACATCCCCGGTACGATACGAGCCTCGACAAAATGCACGCTTGAGGCACCGGAACAGCTGGTTCCCCTTGTCAGCCTCAACATTCCGCTCGAAACCGGCGGCCAGCGCATTCTTTGGGCCATGCGCACCAAGGATGAACCCGTGAGCCTGACCCTGTCTGCCGGATCGCTCGGGCCAACGGCGCAGACCATCCTGTATCCCGCCGATGAGCTGGCATCCTTTGACGTCAACAGCGCCGTCGCCAATCTGTCGGCTGCCGGGCACATCAAGCTGCTCAACAATGTGCTGAGCACGTGGCGCAGTACGTTCCGGCTTTCGCAAAACCAGATCTTTGCCAGCGCAGCGCGTGAAATCATGCTGGCGCTGGCACCCGAGCCGCGCCCGGCGCGCCTGTGCGGCCAACCCATCGACGGTCAATATTTGCTGGAAACGGCGATTGATCCGGTCCTGGGCGAAATCACCACGATCTATGCCATCAGTCCAAGCGCGGTGACGATCCTGCCGACACGGCTTGTCATGGGAACCCAGTCGAAACGCGGCGGGCAACCGTGTCACCTTCTGGTTGAATCTCTCCGTCCGCTGCCGCAGTCCTTGCATCTGGTCTTTTCCGGCAGGAACGGCGTTGCGGTGCGCAGGCTCTCCGATGGGGACGGCCAGCCCGCCGATTTTGAAAAGTGGTGGGCGAAGCGCCATGGGGACATGGATCTGCGCGAGTTTCTCATCCGGGAAATGGCGCAGGCGACCGGCCCCGGGCTTGCCACGGCCATCGACATGCAGACGCGCGCACCATTGACGGTGCGCCAGATCGCAAAATCCGCAACGCATCCGGCTGCCGAGATCGATCTTGCCCTCGCGCTTCAGGGCGGCCTGCTGGTGGGCGGCTGGAGCCACGATCCCTCCGCCATGCTGTCGGGCGTTGAATATCTTTCCGGCAGCAGCGGGGCTTTGCCGCTGCAGCCCAATTTCTACAAGTTTCCCGGCAAGACAGGGGAACGGGAAGACGGATTCGGCGCGGATGTAACGGGTTTTGTCGCCTGGCTTCCCCAGAGCAAAAACCTTGGCCCCCTGCTGCAGCCGCGTTTCCAGATGCGGCTGGCGTCCGGCGCAACGGCCGCACTGGTGCCGCCGTTGCAGCCATTCGAAGCATCCGCCCAGCGCAACCGCATTCTGCGGGCGGTGCCGCCGCAGCACGCGCGCGATCAGGTCTTCGAGAATATTCTCGCCCCTGCCCTGCAGGAGGTCGAACACAGGCTCGGCAAGACGGTGAAGGTGGCCGACACCAAGGAATATGGCGCCCTGCCCGCTGCGCCTGCCGTGTCGATTGTCATTCCGCTCTATCGCAACCTGGATTTCCTGCGCTTCCAGTTTTCGGCGATGGCCACCGATCCGTGGCTCGTTGCCAATGCCGAGCTGATCTTTGTGCTCGATTCCCCGGAAATCCAGGACGATACGGAGCATATGCTGGGCGGGCTGCACATCCTGCACGGCCTGCCCTTCCGGCTGGTGACGATGAACCGCAACAGCGGCTATGCCCGTGCCTGCAATGCCGGGGCGGGTTTCGCCAACGGGACCATGCTGGTCATGCTCAATTCCGATGTGGTGCCCTGTGCCAATGGCTGGCTCCAGGCCCTGACGCAGCCGCTGCTCGACCAGAAGAAGCTGGGTGCCATCGGACCGCGCCTGTTGTTCGAGGATGGTTCGCTGCAGCACGCCGGGCTTTACTTTGCCCGCGACCAGAAAGGTATCTGGCTCAACCATCATTTCTACAAAGGCATGCCGGGCGCCTATGCGCCGGCGCGGGTCCCCCGCACCGTGCCGGGAGTGACCGGAGCCTGCCTGGTGACACGCAAGGACATCTACGATCTCGTCGGCGGTTTTACCGAGGACTACATTATCGGCGACTACGAAGACAGCGACCTGTGCCTGAAAATTCGTCAGATCGGCTTCCACATCGCCTATGCGCCTGATGTGTCCCTCTATCACTTCGAGCGGCGGTCCATCCGCCGCAGTGCCGATTACATGCGGGGGCTGGCAAGCCAGTACAATTCATGGCTGCACACCCAGCGCTGGAACGACGACATAACGGAATTGATGACGACGTACCGTGATGAAGCGGCGCAAGACACGGTTGCGCCCTTCATCGCGGCAAAGTCTGAAAGGAGCGCTGCTTGACCGAAGTTATCGCACTCAAGAACGCCCAGGCCGAGCCGATCAGCCCCGTGCACGACGAGTATGTCGACTGGCTGATGGAAGCCGTCCGGCGCAACCGGTTCCTGCCCTGTCCCGATCCGGACAGCGTGTTTGTCGGCGATGGCGATTTCCAGGCGGTTGGCTCGGAGTTTCTCGGCCATTTCATCCGCAAGGGCGGATTGCGGCCGGACAGCCGCGTGCTCGATATCGGCAGCGGCATCGGCCGCATGGCGGTGCCGCTCACGCAATATATCGATCCGGCCAAGGGCAGCTATTGCGGCATCGATCCGGTGTCCGGCGGCATCAACTGGTGCCAGCAGAAGATCACGCCGGTCTATCCGAATTTCGAATTCCGCTACATGGATATTGCCCATTCCCTGTACAATCCGAAGGGGGCGATCGACGGTCTCACGCTCCGCTTGCCCTTCGAGGACAAGCAGTTCGATTTCGTCATCATGACCTCCGTTGTCACGCATCTTCCCGACGAGGAAGTCAGCGTCTACCTGCGGGAAGTGGCGCGGGTGCTTGCGCCCGGCGGGCGCCTGTTCATGACGGCGTTCGTGGTCGACAAGACGGCTGCCGACAATCCGCTGGGCAAGCGCGACAGGCGCCTGGGTTTCCAGCGCTATGATGAGGGGCCGTGCTGGTTCGTGCCGGAACTGCCGCCCCTCGCCGCGGTCGGCTTCGACGACGGGTTTCTGGATCGCGCGCTGGCGCGGGCCGGGCTGCAGGTTTTCAGCAAGTCGCTCGGGCACTGGCGCGGTGTTGCCGCCGATCATTATCAGGACGTTTTCATTGCCGGTCCCGGAGGCGACAGATAATGGCCCGTGTTCTCGTTGCGGCCCACAATCATCCGTCCCTGCATCCCGGCGGCACGGAAATCTTCGCGCATGATCTTTTCCGCGCCTATCAGCGGGCGGGATGTGAAGCCCTGTTTCTCGGCGCGACCAATCACATTCACCGGGAAGCCAGACCTGGCACGAGCTTTCAGAGCATCGGCGACAAGGGCGATGAAATCCTGCTGTGGTCCGGCCATTTCGACCGGTTCTTCATGAGTCAGGTCGATCTCTACGGCATTGTCCCCGACATTGTCGAACTGCTGAGGGATTTCAAGCCGGATGTTGTCCACCTGCATCATCTGCTGCTGCTGGGCGCGGAATTCCCGCATATTGTCCGCCAGACCTTGCCGGAATGCCGCATTGTCCTCACCCTGCACGATTATTACCCCATCTGCCATCACGATGGCCTGATGGTGCGCACAAGCGGCAAGGAACTCTGCTATGGCGCCAGTCCGGACCGCTGCCACAGCTGTTTCAAGGACATCGCACTCGACAAGTTCGTTTTGCGCGAACGTCATCTCAAATCGCTTCTAAGCGTGGTGGATGCCTTCGTCTCCCCCAGTGAATTTCTCAAGCAGCGCTATGTGGATTGGGGGATTGCCGCAGAACTGATCCATGTCATCCCCAACGGGCAGCCCGCGCGGGCGCTGGTGACGAAGCCCGCTGCGCCGGCCCGCAGCAAGCCGGTCTTCGGTTATTTCGGCAATCTCAACCCGTGGAAGGGCACGATCGTCCTTCTGGAGGCGGCGAAACAGCTCATCGCCGAAGGCTTTGATTTCGAGCTGCGTGTCCATGGTGCCGCGCCGTTCCAGAGTGAAACCTTTGTCGCCGATATTGACAGGCTCTTTGCCGAAACCGCACCGTTTGTGCAGAGGCGCGGTGCCTATCGGCGCGAGGATATCGGCAATCACATTGCGGCCGTCGATTGTGCGATCATGCCGTCAATCTGGTGGGAGAACGCGCCGCTGGTGATTCAGGAGGCGCAGGGCCAGGAGTGTCCCGTCATCACCAGCAATATTGGCGGTATGGCCGAAATGATCGAGAATGGCGTCAATGGCCTGACCGTCCCCCCGAACGATCCGCTGGCACTGGCAGCTGCCATGCGGCGTATCGCCGAAGATGCCGATCTGCGCGCGCATCTTTCCCTTGGGGCACGCCACCCCGACACCATCGACACGACAGCCGGACGGTATCTCGATCTGATCGAGACGCTGCGGCTTGACCGTGTCGAGGCTGCCTGATCAATCAGAAAGGACTCTTCCATGTCCATAGTGACCAAAGTACCGACGCAGGGCTCCGTGAAGCCGACCACGATCCCGGAACAGGACAATGCCAGACCTGCCAAAACCGAGGCGGTGCGCGGCGAACTCCTGAAGGGCCGCGTGGATGCCGTCGATGCCGGCCGGCTCTATGGCTGGGCCTTCGATCCGCAGGCGCCGGGCGCAAGGCTGACCATTCGGGTCCTGCTGGATGGCAAGCCGATTGCCGAGGCGGTGGCCGACAAGGAACGCCCTGACCTCAAGCGCAACGGCGTCGGCGACGGCATTCATGCCTTTGACGTGATGTTGCCGCAGTTTGCATCGGCGCGCGCCGGTGAACTGGTTGTCGTGGCCATCAGCGGCGCGGGCGTGGAGCAGTCCTTGCGCGTGCCGAAGCCGGATGAGCAGGCGGCCGAAGCGCTCATTGCCGCGCCGATGACCCGCATTCTCGACAAGCTCGACATGCTGATGGCAGCCCAGCGGCAGCTGCAGGTCAGCCAGCGTTCGCTGCAGCGGCCCGCCGCCACCATCGATGGTACGGGCGGGGCAACGCCGGGCGATCTCGGCGGTGTCGCCGGTTCGATCGAAGGGCTGCGCGGCGACCTCAATCAGCGCATGACGGAACTCGACGTGCATCTGATGCGGATGGACGGTGTCGTGGCGGGACTGGAGAAGCGTCTGGAGCTTCTGCACAAGCGCGCCGGCGGCGATGCCAGACCGCTGTTTCTGCTGCTGTTCGTCCTGGTGGGGTTTGCCGCGGGTGCACTCATGGCCGTCGGGGTTCTGCGTTGAGGGCGGCCTAGATGACTCGCGACGACAAAAAACTGCTGCCTATCCCCAAGACCGCCAAGGCACCGGAGCGCAATTCCATTGTCATGGAAGGCGAAATGGTTGTCGGCTGCCCGGTCGAGGATACGCTGGTGCTCATCATGGGCATCGGCGGCCATACGCCGGAACAGCTCACGGTCTTTCTCAACGGCGATCCCGCCATGAGCGTCAAAGCGACCTTCATCAATTGGCCGCTGAAGGCACCGTCGCCAGCCGGCACGCACGGATTTGTCGCAATCGTGCCGACGAACGTGCTGCGCCGCGTGCAGCTGAAGACCATCATGTTTCAGCACAAGGCAAAGGTATCCCGCTATTCGTTTGCCGCGCGTGCCGCCGCCATCGGCGATCTGGCGGCCATGATTGCCGATCTTGCCGGAGCGCATTTGCCGGGTGCGATCGACGGGCTGGTCGAAGGGCTGATTTCCGGTCCCATCAGCCGCAAGAAACTTTCGGCCATTACCATCCTGCTGCAGGCCGGTGCGCGCTCCGATGGCGTTATCGAGCTGATCGGCGGCAGCGACGAGGGCGAGATTTTCGTGCAGGGCTGGGCACAGGACCTGACACCCTCCGTCACGCGGCTGTTGATCAGCGGCCGCACGCCATCCCTCGCCGAATGCGCCATCGGCGTTTTCGCACGCCCCGATGTGAGCGAGCAGGCATCCGGTTTTGCCGGGCTGCTGCTGGCGAACGAGCCCATTTCGCCCAATGACATCGAGCGCCTGTTGTTTCGCGGCCGGCGCGGCTGGCGGTTCATCGAGGTTTATGACCGCCGCCTGCTTGCCGGGTCGCGGGAAACCCCGAACCACGTCCGGGCCATTCTGCCCAACATGCGCAGTTCGACCGAGATTCTGCTTCGCCTGCGTTCAGCCGCCAACCGCTTCGACGGCACGGAAACCATATCCAGTCTTCCCTTTCCGGTCCGCATGGGCATCGACAATGTGTTTCGTGTCGAAGGCAGCGGTCTGCTTGTCTCCGGCTGGCTGCTCGACCCCGATAATCACGTGCAGTCGGTCAAGCTGCGCCGCCATCGCGGCGAAATCCAGCTGGACGGCAACTGGACCCGGGTGGACCGGGCGGATGTGACGCGGGAGTTCGACAACCAGCCGCCATTCAATGCCGGGCTGGACCCCAATCGCCATGCGCATGGCTTCGTCGCCTTCGCCCCGGAGCTTGCGGGCGACAGCACGGCACCCTTCTATATCGAATTGGAGCTGAGCGATTCCCGGCGAGCCTTCATGCCCTTGACGCCGACCCGGATCACATCGCGCGACGCGGTTGTCCGGCAGATTCGGGCCATCGATCCGAACGCCTGGGCGCTGCGCCACATCGTTGACCAGCAGCTTGTTCCGCTGTTGCGCGGCGTCAGCCGGCCGGCTCCCGAGGTTTTCGGCGTCGTTGATCTCGGCGCGTTTGAAAATGCTGCCGGACCGGCACTGATCATCGGTGTGGACGAACGCGTCGAGGAGATCGGTCCGCTTCTCGCCCTGCTGGCGCTCGATCCGGAGACGCGCGAGGCGCCGATTGTCGTTGCGGCGGCCACGGATATCATTGACCGTATCGGCGTTCAACTACGCAGGCTGGCCGATTTCTACGGGCTGTGCGTGCGCCTTGTCTCCGCCAGCGGGTCCGAGGATCTGTATGATGCTATGGAGGTCGGCGCGCGGGCGGTTTCCACGGAAAGCGTGGTCTTTCTTGCCGCGTCACTCCTGCCGCGCAGCACGGGATGGTTCCAGAAACTGCTCTCGGCCTATGATGCCCGCGGGGAATGCGTGCTGTCTCCGACGCTCGCCTATGAGGATGATTCCATTCGCTGGGCCGGAACATGGGTGGCGGGCGCACAATCCGACCGCGCCTTGATCAGCCGTTATGCCGGCTATCCCATCGATGCCGTGGCGGGGATGAAAACGACGGAAGTGGCAACGGCGACATTCGAGTGCTGCGTCCTGCCGCGAAACGCCTTGTTCTCCGTCAACGGCTTTACCCGCGGATATCTTGGCACGCATGAAAAGGGCCTCGACCTCGGACTCAAGCTCAAGCAGGCGGGCCTGAAATCCTATTGGCTGCCATCGGCGCAGATGCTCGGGTCCGACGATATATCCGTGTCCGACAAGGCCTCGACCATTGCCCTCATCGAACGCATCGACCGGCAGGTTTTCGATGGACGCTGGGCCAACAATCTTTCCAACAAGCGCAGTGTTTCTGCGGAGGAAACAGCATGACCGAACGGCTTCGGGTTCTGGTGATTTCCCACGCTCATCCCAGCATTTCCCTGGGAGGCGGCGAAATTGCATCCTATAATCTGCACAAGGGGCTCAACAGCCTGCCCGGTGTCCAGTCCGTCTACCTGGCGCGCGCCGGGCATCCCATTCCGCGGCATGGCACCACGGCGCTGATGAGCATGCGGCGCAGCAGCGATGAAATCCTGTTCCATGCCGATGAATATGACCACTTCTATCTGTCAAACAAGAACACCGATGAAATCCGCCGCGATCTCCTGCGCTTTGTCCGCGACCTCAATCCGCAGGTGGTGCATTTCCACCATGTGCTCGGACTTGGGCTGGAAACGCTTTATGCGATCCGCGAGGCGCTGCCCGATGCCGTCATTCTTATGACCTTCCATGAATATCTGTCGATCTGCAACAATGACGGGCAGATGGTGAAGGCAAGCTCGGCGAAGCTGTGCAACGAGGCTTCGCCCATCGATTGCCATGCCTGCTTTCCCGATGTCCCCCCGGCCCGCTTCCTCAAGCGGGAACGCTTCATCCGCGGCATGCTCGAGCTTGCCGATGCCTTTGTCTCACCCAGCGAATTCCTGGCCGGACGATACAAGGAGTGGGGGCTTGATCCCGCCAAGCTGAGGGTGATCGAGAATGGCATCGCCATCGATGGCGTGACACCGCCGCGCGAGCTGGCGGGCCCAAGGCCGCGGCGCAACCGCTTCGCCTATTTCGGGCAGATAACCCCGTTCAAGGGCATCGATGTCCTGATCGATGCGGTGTCGCGTGTGCCTGAGGAAACATGGGGCGAGGATTCGCGCCTGATGATTTTTGGCGGTAATCTGGAGAAGCAGCCGCGCGACTTCCAGGACCGCATGCGAAAACTGATCGAAGAGGCGGGCTCGCGCGTGCGCTTTTACGGGGCTTACCAGAATGCCGAGATGCCGCGTCTCATGCAGCCGGTCGATTGGGTGGTGATGCCGTCGATCTGGTGGGAGAATTCGCCGATTGTGATCCAGGAGGCGCTGCACCACCGGCGTCCGGTGATCTGTTCCAATATTGGCGGCATGGCCGAAAAAGTCCGGGATGGGCTGGATGGTCTTCACTTCCGTGTGCGCAGTGCCGAAGATCTGGCCGACCGGTTCACCGAAGTACTCAGCGACACCTCAATCTGGGATCGTTTGCATCAGACTATCCGGAATCCCGTGAACTATATCGACTGTGCTCAGGAACACCTTGCTCTCTATGGTGAATTGCTTAAATCTAGCCGGCAGCAGCCACTCACTATCGCTGCAAGAACTGACGTTGTTCTTTCCCAAGCAAGCTGATTCTATCCAGCTTTCATCGCCAAAAGAAGGAATACCTCATGGCACGCGTCCTCGTAATGATCCCCGCCGGAGAAGTTTACGATCACGACAATGTCCGCTGGTACAAACACAGCGACATTCAACGCAGCATCGATCACTACCACAATATCGGTGATGCCTTCGTCTTTGAATCATCCCTGAAGCTGATGAACTACGAGAAGGTGGCGGAACTTCCCATCGCAGGACCGCCGATGGAGAAGATCGACCAGCTGCGCGAGGAGTATGATTATGTCATTCTGCGCGGGTCCAATTACATCAACAGGGAGATGAACTGGCGCGACACCATCCCGGTTCTCAAGCGCCTGGGGCTGCCCGTCATCGCCTTCGGCGTTGGCGCGCAGGCCCCGGTCAAGGGACAGCTGGAATTGTCGGAGGAGTCCAAGGCGGTTTGGCGCCTCATTGCGGATTCAACCACCTCCGTCGGTGTGCGCGGTGCCTATTCCGCCCAGGTGCTCAACGATATCGGCATCAAGAATGTGCGCGTCATCGGCTGTCCTACGGCGTTCCGGCGGAACAACCAGCATCTGCGTATCAAACTGCCCGCACTGGACACGGTGAAAAAGGTGGGTGTGACGGTCCGCCGCGAGGTCTCGCCGACCTATGCACAGGATATCCAGCGCTATCTGACCCTGCACCGCGACCTTATCAAGGAGATGGCGAACCGCTTCGATATCACCCTGATGGCGCAGGGCGAAGTGGAAGAAAAGAAGATGGTTTTCGGCACCGGCGAGCAGAAGGAAGACGCCATCGCCGCGCTGAAGGCGAACCGCTGGGTCTCGGATTGGTATTTCGACGATGCGATCGAAAAGCTCTACCGCGAGCGCATGTACTATTCCGACGTGGTTGCGGATTACGAAACCCTGGTTCGGGCGCATCAGCTGGTTCTCGGCTACCGCCTGCACGGCAATCTCATGGCGCTGGCCAATGGCGTGCCGTCGATCTATTTCACCTATGACAGCCGCACGGCGGAATTCGCCGAGACCTATAAGATCCCGAGTTATGATGTCTTTGGCGGCAAGCCGTTCAGGCTGGAGGATTATTGGGATCAATCGCTTTTCGATCAATACAATCGCGCCTGGTTCGAGACCTATGGCGAGATGAATATCTTCCTGACCGAAAACGGCGTCGATCACAAGATGACCGAAACGGGCAGGCGCGCATCGGACTCCGCCCGAAGAGTCGCTTAGACAGCAAACAATCGGAATTTCCCGGGAGGAAAGCAAACCTTAGGAAAGGAGATGTAAGACAGGTCATAGACATGGCACACGCCGCTCCACCCCATCACTATCTCAAACAAAGTTTCAGGAGTTCCTCCCCATGACTGTTCTTGTTACTGGTGGCGCCGGCTATATCGGCAGCCACATGGTGCTTGCCCTCAAGGATGCCGGCCGGCCGGTCGTGGTCCTTGACGATCTGAGTTGCGGTTTCGCCTGGCTGGTGCCGGATGATGTGCCTTTTGTGCAGGGAGACATCGGGGATCAGACGCTGGTGCGCGATCTGATCCGCCGGCACAATGTGACGGCGATCCTGCACTTCGCCGGTTCGATCGTCGTTCCCGATTCCGTACGCGATCCGCTTTATTATTACCGCAACAATACCGTGCAGTCGCGTTCCCTGATGGAAGCGGCCATTGCCGAAGGCATCAGGCATTTCATTTTCTCGTCAACCGCTGCGGTCTACGGTGAACCGGAGCGCACACCGATCACAGAAACCATGCCGCATCAGCCGATCTCGCCCTATGGCACGTCCAAGCTGATGACCGAGTGGATGCTGCGCGATGCGGCCGTGGCCCATCCGGACTTCAACTATGTGGCGCTGCGTTACTTCAACGTCGCGGGTGCCGACCCGCAATTGCGCTCCGGGCAGTCGTTTCCACGTGCCACGCACCTCATCAAGATCGCCAGCCAGGCGGCGACGGGCGAGCGCTCGCATATCGAGGTGTATGGAACGGACTATCCGACAGCCGACGGCACCTGCATCCGCGATTACATCCATGTCAGCGACCTCGCGCAGGCGCACCTGTGCGCCCTGAACTATCTGGAGGCCGGAGGAGCCAGCACCTCCGCCAATTGCGGCTATGGCTATGGTTACTCCGTCCTTGACATCATCGATGCGGTCAAGCGCGTGTCGGGCGTCGATTTCGAGGTCCGTACCGCCCCGAGGCGTGCGGGCGATCCGGCAGTGCTGGTCGCAGGGAACGAACGTGTGCGCACCGTATTCGGTTTTGAGCCGAAACGCGCCGATCTCGACCTGATCGTCGGCGATGCTCTGGCGTGGGAGCGGCAGCTTGCCATCATGAAGGCGCTGGAACAGTCGGAGGCACGCATCGCCGTGTAATCCCGGCTTGCTTGCCCGCATTGATCGCCATGGCGGGATTCTGCCCGATACCCGCTTGACAAGGGGCGTATGCACGTATTTTAATCGTGCCTGCAGATTGAGCAGTGGCTTGTCTGCATCCACATGACTTCGATAGTCGACGGGCAGTTTCGCCCCATGACGCCCCATCCTTGATGGGAGCTTGCGTCATGGGGTTTTTGGTTTTGGGGGGGGCATGGCCGACGCGGTAAAAATTGGCATTCTCTATTCGACGACGGGGCCGTATGGCGCCATTGGCCGTGACAGCCGCGACGGGGCCGAATTTGCCATGGACGAGATCCGGGCGGCTTATCCCGGTGCCGTCGAACCCGTCTTCATCGATCCGCAGGGTCATATCCCCGACTATCTCGAAGGGGCCCGCTCCATGCTGCGTGAGCATGGCTGCCGCCACATTGTCGGAACCATCACATCCATTGCCCGCAAGGAAGTCATTCCACTCGTCGAAAAGCATGACGGCCTGCTCTGGTACATGTGCCCCTATGAGGGGTTCGAGGCCAATGAAAACGTGATCTATACCGGGGCGTGCCCCAATCAGCATCTGCTGCCGTTGTTCGACTACCTCCTGCCGCGCTATGGTCGGCGGCCCTATCTGGTCGGTGCGAACTATGTGTGGGGATGGGAGATGAACCGGCTTGCGCGCGAGCTGATCAGCAAGGCAGGCGGAGAGGTGCTGGGAGAACGCTACCTGCCGCTGGAGGAAACCGCGGTCGAGCGCATCATCCTCGATATCGAACAGCGGCGGCCGAGCTTCGTTCTCAACAACCTGATCGGACCGGCAAGCTACGCTTTCCTGCAGGCTTTCAGGGCGCTCGGTGACAAGGACTCTGCGTTCCTGCCGGAAAACTGCCCGGTCGTCAGTTGCGATCTGTCCGAGTGCGAACTGGACGAGATCGGCGCTGGCGTGGCGACCGGACATTTTTCCGTCGCGGCCTATTTCGACAGCCTCGTCTCGCCGGAAAATCTCGCCTTCAAGGCTGCTGCATCGAGGCGGTTCGGGCCGCAGCGGCGCCTGTCCAATATTTTCGCCAGCGCCTATGCGGCGGTCAAGCTCTGCGGCGAGACCATTGTCGCTGCAGGGACCGACGAGCCGCAGGCGGTTCGCCGCGCCCTGTCTGGCGTGCCGCTGTCGACGGTGTTCGGTCCTGTCCGGATCGATCCCGACACCAACCATATGGCGCTGCCCTTCCTGCTTGGCCGCATCAACGACCTCAACGGTTTTGACATCGTCAATGCGCAGCCGGCGATTGCCGCCGATCCCTATCTCACCCGCCGCCGCACCAAAACGCCGGTCAGATTGCGGATCGTTTCATGAGAGAGACCCCCAATTTCACCGGCTGGCGCGCCACGATCCTGCATCGGCCCGATGCCACGACCGACCGTCTGACCCGCCAGCTCAAGCTGCTTGGTCTTCATGTCTCGGTACAATGGGAGCCCCTGGCATCCACGGATCTGCCCGACATTGTCCTCGTCGACGCGGACCAGGGCTGGGATGACCTTCTGCCCTGGCATGACAGCAAGGCGCCGCTGCCTGTCGTCGCCCTGCTCGGGTCGGAAGCGCCGGGCCGTATCGCATGGGCCATGGAACAGGGGGCCGGTGCAATCATTGCCAAGCCGGTTGCAGCCTCTGCCATCTATCCCACGCTTGTGATGGCGGTTGCCATTCATGCGGAACGGACCGTGGCGTTGAGGCAACTTCAGCATCTTGAAGAACGCGTGCGGCTTCGCCCGCTGGTGCATGGAGCCGTCCAGAAAATCATGGCGGCACGCAATGTCGACGAGGAGCATGCCTACAGCATCCTGCGCAATTGCGCGATGCAGCGGCGGTTCCCCATGGAACAGGTCGCGGCGCTTATTCTTGCCGGGGCCGAACCCTTGCCGGAGGCTGGCTGATGCGCGTTCTGAAAAGCATGCTGCGCCAGCCGTCTGCAATGTTCGGCCTGATTGTCGTTGCGCTCGTGGTGCTTCTGGCATTGGGCGCGCCGCTGATTGCGCCCTACAGTCCCGATGACCAGATGTTCGACGGGTTATCGCTTGAGGGCGCACCGCTGCCGCCCAGCGCGCAGTTTCTGCTCGGGACCGATACGCTGGGACGCGATCTGTTTTCGCGGCTTCTCTTCGGTGCACGCACATCGCTGATCATCGGCCTTGTCGCCAACGGGATTGCGGTCGGCATTGGGCTCATGGTCGGTATCCTGTCCGGCTATCTGCGTGGCCCCATCGGCGGCCTGCTCATGCGGTTCACCGATCTGATGATGGCATTCCCCGCCTTGCTGCTGGCCATTGTCCTTGCGGCGCTGCTGCATCCAAGCCTGTGGATCGTTGCGATGGTCATTGCGCTCGTCAACTGGGTGCAGGTGGCGCGCATCGTCTACACGGAAACGCGCGGACTGGTCGAGCGCGATTTCATCCTCGCCGAGCGGTCGCTCGGGGCCGGGCATCTGCGCATTCTGTTCGTGCATATCCTGCCGCATCTGATGCCGACGGCCATTGTCTGGGGAACGCTCGGCATCGCCACGACCGTGCTGCTGGAAGCCACCCTCTCCTTCCTCGGTATCGGCGTGCAGCCGCCGCAGCCCTCCTGGGGGAACATCATCTTCGAGAGCCAGAGTTATTTTCAGGCGGCGCCATGGCTGGTGTTCTTTCCCGGTGCGATCATCCTTCTGACAGCGCTTTCCTTCAATCTGGTCGGGGATGCGCTGCGCGATATTCTCGATCCCACCCAGCGCGGGAGGGGTTGATATGGCTCTGCTTGTTCTGCGCCGCCTCGTGCAAACTGCATTGATCCTGCTTGGCGTTGCCGCGATTACGTTCCTGCTGCTCTATGCCTTGCCGGCGGATCCCGCGCGCATGATTGCCGGACGCAGCGCTACCGCACAGACGGTGGCCAATATCCGCCGCGAGCTTGGCCTGGATCAGCCCCTGCTCGTGCAGTTCTGGACCTATCTGCAGGGTATTCTGCAGGGCAATCTCGGCCGTTCCTATGCGCAGAAGACCGATGTCGGCGCACTGATCCTTGCCCGTCTTCCGGCGACCTTGATCCTGATGGCCGCAGGCATTGCCGTTGAAGTCGTCCTCGGCCTGATCTTTGGGATCATCGCCGCCTTGCGCCGCGGCGGCGTGGTCGACCGCGTCGTGATGATGGCCTCGTTCGTCGGCGTCTCCGCGCCGCAATTCGTTGTCGCCCTGCTGTTGCTCTACGTCTTTGCCGTTACGCTTGGCTGGTTCCCGATGAGCGGCTTCGGAACGGCGGCCCATGTGGTGCTGCCCGCGGCCACCCTCGGCATTCTCGGCGCCGGCTGGTATGCGCGCATGGTGCGCTCGGCCATGATCGATGTGCTCAATCAGGATTATGTGCGCACTGCGCGGGCCAAGGGCCTCTCGTCGGTCCGCATCGTGCTGCGCCACGCCCTGCCCAATGCGCTCCTGCCGATCATCGCGATGATCGGCATCGATATCGGCCAGTTTATGGGCGGTGTCGTTGTCGTCGAAGCGGTCTATGGCTGGCCGGGCATCGGTCAATTGGCATGGCAGGCCATTCAACAGGTCGACATCCCGATCATCATGGGGGTGACCCTCGTTTCCGCGCTCGCGATCGTTCTCGGCAACCTGCTTGCCGATATCATCGCGCCGCTGATCGATCCGCGTATCCGTGCGCGCTGAATTTCAACCAGAACAAGAAAAGGGAACAGAATGTTAAACCGCTGGCTTCGCAACACCACCATGGCAACGGTGCTTGTCCTATCGCCGCTGCCCGCATGGGCACAGGAAACGCCGAAACAGGGCGGCGACGTGCTCATCACCTACAAGGACGATATCGCCACGCTTGATCCGGCCGTCGGCTATGACTGGGTCAACTGGTCGATGATCAAGAGCCTTTACTCGCGCCTGATGGACTATACGCCCGGAACGCCTGATCTGGTTCCGTCCCTTGCCGAAACGTTCGATGTCTCCTCTGACGGTCTGACCTACACGTTCAAGCTGCGCAAGGGTGTCAAGTTCACCAATGGCCGCGAGCTTGTGGCCTCCGACGTCAAATACTCGATCGAGCGTGCGGTCAATCCGAAGACACAGGGCCCCGGTGCCGGCTTCTTCAGTGCGATCAAGGGGTATGAAGACCTGTCAGGCGGCAAGACCACGACACTTGAAGGCATCGAAGCGCCGGATGCGGCTACGGTGGTCTTCCATCTGTCGCGTCCGGACGCCACGTTCCTGCATGTGCTTGCCATCAACTTCGCTTCGGTTGTCCCGCAGGAAGCTGTCGAGGCTGCCGGTGGTGATTTCGGCAAGAAGCCGGTTGGCTCGGGCACGTTTGTCCTGAAGGAATGGACCATCGGCCAGCGTCTCGTCTTCGCGCGCAATCCCGATTATTTCGTCAAGGACATGCCGCATATCGACAAGTTCACGGTGGAAGTCGGCCAGGAGCCGCTCGTTGCCCTTCTGCGCCTGCAAAAGGGCGAGGTCGATATTGCCGGTGACGGCATTCCGCCGGCAAAATTCCTCGAGATCAAGAATTCTCCCGCCGGTGCGCAGATGATCGTGGATGGCGACCAGCTCCACACCGGCTATGTGACGCTCAACACCAAGGTCAAGCCCTTCGACAATGTGAAGGTGCGACAGGCGGTGAACATGGCCGTCAACAAGGAGCGCATCACCCGCATTCTCAACGGCCGCGCCACGCCGGCAAGCCAGCCGCTGCCGCCGGCCATGCCGGGCTATGACAAGAGCTATGCCGGCTATGCCTACGACGTGGCCAAGGCCAAGGCTTTGCTGGCCGAGGCCGGTTTCCCCAGCGGCTTCCAGACGGTTCTTTATTCCACCAACACCGATCCGCAGCCGCGCATCGCGCAGGCCATCCAGCAGGATCTGGCCGCCATCGGCGTCAAGGCGGAAGTGCGCGCGCTGGCGCAGTCCAACGTGATTGCGGCGGGCGGCACGGAAGGCGAAGCCCCGATGATCTGGTCGGGCGGCATGGCGTGGATTGCCGATTTCCCCGATCCGTCGAATTTCTACGGGCCGATCCTCGGCTGCTCCGGGGCGGTCAGCGGCGGCTGGAACTGGTCGTGGTACTGCAATGCCGATCTCGACAAGCGTGCGGTCGCGGCGGACTCCATGTCCGATCCGGCCAAGGCAGCCGAGCGGGCGGCCGTCTGGGGCAAGATTTTCACGGATATCATGGCCGATGCGCCGTGGATTCCCGTGATCAACGAGCGCCGCGTTGTGGCCAAGTCGCCGCGCATGGGCGGTTCGGACAAGATCTATGTCGATCCGACCCGTGTCATCAATTACGACGCGATCTACGTCAAGCAATAGGCCGGTTCTGACCTCGACCCCTCCCCGGGAAACACGCCCCGGGGACCTGCATCATATTCCGGGAGATCTGACATGTGCATCGCCTGCACCCACACCATTCATCGTGCAAAACATCATTTCGGCTGGAACCGCGATTTTGAGCCAGCATTGGTCGCCAAGGCCGGTGAAACGATTCATTTCGAATGCCTCGATTCCTCCGGCGGGCAGCTGGGCAAGGGATCGACGCTGGAAACCCTCGGCGCGCTCGATTTCGGCAAGATCAATCCCGTCACCGGACCTGTCTATGTGGAAGGCGCCAAGCCGGGCGATGCCCTGAAGGTCACCATTCGCCGCTTTGTCCCGTCGGGTATCGGCTGGACCGCCAATATCCCCGGTTTCGGCTTGCTGGCGGACCAGTTCCAGGAACCCGCTCTGCACATGTGGACCTATGATCCCGTCAGCATGGCACCGGCGCTTTACGGCCCCGGCGGCCGGGTGCCGCTGAAGCCGTTCGCCGGAACGATTGGCGTTGCACCGGCCGAACCGGGCTTGCATTCCGTCGTGCCGCCGCGCCGGGTTGGCGGCAATCTCGATATTCGCGACCTGACCTCGGGCGTGACGCTCTATCTTCCCGTTGAGGTGGATGGCGCGCTGTTTTCCATCGGCGATACCCACGCGGCCCAGGGTGACGGCGAAGTCTGCGGCACCGCCATCGAAAGCCAGATGGAAGTGGAAGCCACCATCGAACTGGTCAGGGATGCCCGGCTGCACAGCCCGCGCTTCACCACGACCGAACCGGTGACCCGGCATCTCGATGGCGCAGGCTATGAGGTGACCACGGGCATCGGTCCCGATCTGATGACCGGCGCGCGCGAGGCCCTCATGCGCATGATCGATCTGTTGGGCGCCGAACATGGCATGAGCGCCATCGATGCCTATCTGCTCTGCTCGGTCTGCGGTGATCTGCGCATCAGTGAAATCGTCGATGCGCCGAACTGGGTGGTTTCCTTCTACTTCCCGAGGATCGTGTTCGCGTGATTGTGCCTGCCGCAAAGCCCATCCTGACCGTCCGCGACCTGTGCGTCGATGCCCGCACGCCGCAAGGACGGCGGCGCGTGCTCGACGATATCAGCTTCGACCTCAATGCCGGGGAAACACTGTGCATTGCCGGGGAATCCGGCTCCGGCAAATCGGTGACATCGCTCTCGATCATGGGCCTGCTGCCGAAAGCCTCGCTGCAGGTGGCATCGGGCAGCATCCGGCTCGGCGACAAGGACCTGGTCGCGCTGTCGAACCGGGCCATGCGCAGCGTGCGCGGCGGCGACGTGGCGATGGTGTTCCAGGAACCGATGACGTCGCTGAACCCCGTCATGTCGATCGGGGCTCAGCTGACGGAAGCCATCCGTGAACATCAGGGCAGCGAGGGTGGAATGGCCGATGCCATCGCGCGGCGGATGCTCGATGCCGTGCACATCACCGATCCTGCCCGCCGCCTGTCGCAATATCCGCACGAACTTTCCGGGGGCATGCGCCAGCGGGTGATGATCGCGATGGCCCTGTCCTGCCGCCCGAAAGTGCTGATCGCCGATGAACCGACGACGGCGCTTGATGTGACGGTTCAGGCGCAGATCCTGAAACTGATGCGCGAATTGAAACAGGAGTTCGGCGCCTCGATCATCCTGATTACCCACGACATGGGCGTTGTCGCCGAAATGGCGGACCGGGTTGCGATCATGCAGAATGGCCGCATTGTTGAACAGGGCGAGGCGCTGGCGATTTTCGAAAAGCCCAGCCAAACCTATACTCAGGAATTACTGGCAGCCGTGCCGCGCCTCGGCGTCCATGCGGGAACCGAAGGGCCGCCGCGCGTCAGCGCGGAAACGGGCGTCGCTCAGCCGGTATCGGTGTTGCCGATCCTGCATGTCCGCAATCTGAGCGTGACCTATGGCAGCCCGGCACGCTGGCTGTTCAAGGGCAAGCCCCCGCTTGCCGCCGTCGACGATGTCTCGTTCATGTTGCGCTCCGGTGAAACATTGGGGCTTGTCGGCGAAAGCGGCTCGGGTAAATCGACCACCGGCAAGGCGGTTCTCGGGCTAATCCCGTTTACCGGCAATGTCGTCATTGACGGCAGGGACATTGCCGGCTTGCCTGCCCGGCAGATGCAGCCGGTTCGCCGCTCGGCGCAGATGATTTTCCAGGACCCCTATGCCTCCCTCGATCCGCGCATGGCGGTAGGGGCTGCCATCGCCGAACCCTTGATCATTCACGGTCTGGGCGGGCGGAGCGAACGCGACGACCGGGTGGCGGAACTGTTGCGGAGGGTCGGCCTGCAGCCGGACGCGGCGACGCGCTATCCGCACGAGTTTTCCGGCGGTCAGCGCCAGCGCGTCTGCATTGCACGTGCCCTGGCCCTGCAGCCAAAACTGATCGTGGCGGATGAAAGCGTGGCGGCGCTCGACGTTTCCGTGCGGGCCAGGGTCCTCGATCTCATGCTGGAATTGCAGGAAACGATGGGGCTCGCCTATCTCTTCATATCGCATGACATGGCGGTGGTGGAGCGCATGTCACACAATGTGGCCGTCATGCGCGGCGGGCGCATTGTCGAAATGGGAACGCGCCGCGCGGTTTTCGAGAATCCGCAGGATGACTATACGAAGGCGCTGATGGCGGCGGTGCCGATTCCCGATCCGCGGGCCCGGCACTTCGCCTGATCAGACCCGTTCCAGGGCAACCGCGATGCCCTGGCCGACACCGATGCACATGGTGGCCAGTGCATAGCGTGCATGCCTGACGCCGAGTTCCAGCGCTGCGGTTCCGGTGATGCGCGCGCCGGACATGCCCAGGGGATGGCCGAGGGCAATCGCCCCGCCATTGGCATTGACGTGGTCGGCATCGTCCGCAAGCCCGAGTGCGCGCAGGGTGGCAAGGCCCTGCGAGGCAAAAGCTTCGTTGAGTTCGATCACGCCAAAATCCTGCGGTGTCAGGCCATGCCGCGCGCAGAGTTTCTCCGTGGCGGCGACAGGGCCGATCCCCATGATCCGCGGCGGAACACCGGCAGTCGCACCGCCGATAATGCGGGCGATGGGTGTCAGGCCATATTTCTGCGCTGCCGTTGCCGATGCGATGATCAGCGCCGCTGCACCGTCATTGACACCCGAAGCATTGCCCGCTGTCACCGATCCGCCCTTCCTGAAGGGCGCCGGCAGTTTGGCCAGTTGCTCGAGCGTTGTCTGCGGACGCGGATGCTCGTCGCGGTCGACGATCAGCGGCTCGCCCTTGCGCTGTGGAATCGTGACGGGCGTGATTTCCGAGGCAAGCCGGCCATTGTCCATGGCCGCCCCTGCCCTTTGCTGGGAGCGCACGGCAAACGCATCCTGATCGGCGCGCGCGACATGAAACTCCTCGGCGACATTCTCGCCGGTTTCCGGCATGGAATCGATGCCATATTGCTGCTGCATCAGCGGATTGACGAAGCGCCAGCCGATGGTGGTGTCGTGAATTTCCGCGTGGCGCGAAAACGCGCCTTCGGCTTTCGGCAAAACGAAGGGCGCGCGCGACATGGATTCGACGCCGCCGGCAATGGCAATCTCGATTTCCCCGGCCTTGATGGCGCGGGCCGCCGTGATCACCGCATCCATGCCCGAACCGCACAGGCGGTTCATGGTCGTGCCTGGCACCGTGACTGGAAGGCCCGCCAGAAGCAGCGACATGCGCGCCACATTGCGGTTGTCCTCGCCGGCCTGATTGGCGCACCCGTAGATGACTTCCCCGATGGCTTCCCAGTCGACGGAGGGATTGCGCTCTATCAGGGCTTTCAGCGGAATGGCGCCCAGATCGTCGGTGCGGACAGAGGCTAAGGCGCCGCCGAAGCGGCCGATGGGCGTGCGGATATAGTCGCAGATATAGGCTTCAGACATCAGGCGGCCTCGTGAGCGCGTTTCGTGCGGGCATTGATATCGCGCAGCACGGAAAGTTCGGTTGCGGTGGGGATTGGCGTTTCCACGATCTCCTTAGCAAACCGGACGGGCCAGCCGCAATTCTCTTCGATCTGTCCGCGTGTCACACCCCTGTGGATCGACACCACGGTCAGCTCTTTGGTGACCGGATCGGGCTCGAAAATGCACAGGTCCGTGATGACGCGGGTCGGCCCTCTGGTCTTCATGCCGAGGCGTGCGCGATGATCGCCGCCCTCGCCATGCCCCATCGAGGTAATGAAATCGAGATGATCGACAAAGCCGCGATTGGTGAGCGCCATGGTGATGAAAATCTGGCCGCAATTGCTTGATATTTCCGGTGCGCCGCCGCCGCCGGGCAGGCGCACTTTCGGTGCATCATAAGGCCCGACCACCGTCGTGTTGAGATTGGCAAAGCGGTCGATCTGCGCGCCGCCGAGAAAACCGGTGGTGATGCGCCCGCCCTGCAGCCAGTAGCGGAACATTTCCGGCACCGACACGGTGAACAGGGCGGTGTCGCAGAGTTCGCCGTCGCCGATGGAAAGCGGGAGCACATCCGGCTTGGTGCCGATGGTGCCGCTTTCGTAGATCAGCGTGATGTCAGGCGCATGGGTCAGCCGCGCCACATTGCAGGCGGCGGACGGTGCGCCGATCCCGACAAAGCAGACATCTTCATTGCTCAGTGCGCGGGCAGCGGCGATGGTCATCATTTCCGTGGGGGTGAAGTCCTGGGCCATGGTCCTGCTCCTCACGCGGCGTTGGCTGCACGCCGGACGGCGTGGCGGGCAAAATCTTCCGGCTTGCCGGCAAGGACATTCTCGCTGATCCACGCGGTAAAGCTGTCGCGGTCGCGGGCGATCTTGTCCCAGGCGATGTAGAAGGCATTGGAGCGCGGATAATAGCCATGCGCATAGGAGGGGAAGGCGCCGCCCGGCGCATGCACGACGGCGCTGATGGCCCACCGCGGCAGGACGACTGCATTGGGTGATGGCGGGTTCAACTCGTCGACGATTTCCTCCACCGTCACAATGGAACGGGTGGCGGCCAGCACCGCCTCCTTCTGCACGCCCGAAATGCCCTCGATCAGCACATTGCCCTGCCGGTCGGCGCGCTGGGCATGGATGATTGACACATCAGGACGGATGGCGGGAACGGCGGCGAGCACTTCGCCGGTGAAGGGACAGGTGACCGACCGGATATTCGGATTGACCTTGGCAAGGTCGGCGCCGATATAGCCGCGCAGCACGGCGAACGGCAGGTTGGCGGCCCCCGCCTCATAGGCATTGGCCATGGCCGCGTGCGAATGTTCCTCGATCTCAAGCGGCCGCGGCCACTGGTTTTCCACCGCGTCGCGGAAACGGTGCAGCGAACCGACGCCGGGATTGCCGCCCCAGGAGAACTTCATGCCGCGCGCCGCGCCGACGCCGATCAACTGGTCGTAGATAAGGTCGGGTGTCATGCGCACAAGGAAGAGATCCTTGCGGCCCTGCCGGATGATCTCGTGCCCGGCGGCATAGGGAATGAGGTGGGTGAACCCCTCCATGGCGAGCGTATCGCCATCCCTGACATTGTCCCCGATCGCTTCGGCAAGCGTGCAGATTTTTGCCATGTCTCTCTCCCTGTCGTTCCCGGAACACGGCGACGGCCGGTATCCGGTGCAAACCTCCATTTGTTCCCATGGCGTAGTCCCGCTGCGCGCCGCCCGTCAACGATTTTGTGCGTTATTTGACATTTGTTCGTATATCGCACAAATTGTGCGGAAATGCAGCGAATAGGGCGTGTGGGCATGCGTGAAACGGATTTCATCAGCGGTTTTGCCAAGGGGCTTGCCGTCATCGAGGCCTTTGATGCGGTCAATACGCGCCTGTCGATCACGGATATTGCGCGGATCACGGGCCTTGAGCGTGCCACTGCCCGCCGCTGCCTGCTGACGCTCACACAGCTCGGCTATGCGGATTATGACGGAAAATTCTTCACGCTGACGCCGCGCATCCTGCGTCTTGGCCATTCCTACCTGTCATCGACGCCCTTGCCCCGGCTGATGCAGCCCTTTCTCGACCAGCTGTCGGAAAAAACCGGCGAAAGCGCCTCGGCATCGGTGCTCGACGGCAGCGAAATCGTCTACATCGCGCGGGCTTCGCACAAGCGTGTCATGTCGATCAATCTCAATCCCGGCAGCCGCCTTCCCGCCTATTGTTCCTCCATGGGCCGGGTCCTGCTCGCGGCGATGAGCGATGATGACGCCCTGCGCATTCTTGCCGGCAGCAACCGCCCGGCAAACACGCCGCGCACGAAAACGGCACTGCCGGAACTGATGGATGAAGTGCGCACCGTCAGGGCGCAGGGCTATGCGGTGATCGATCAGGAACTGGAGATCGGGCTCTGCTCCATCGCGGTACCCGTGCGCAACACGCGCGGCATGACCATCGCTGCCATCAATGTCGGCGCGCAGGCGCCGCGCGTGACAATCATGGAAATGATCGAGCGCTATCTGCCCGTCATGCAATCGACCCGCGATACCATCGCCGCGGTGCTGGTATGAAAGATCGCCGGTTCAAACAGCCATCCTGGCACCCTGTTCGGCGCGGTACTGCCGGGGTGTCGTGCCGGTCTGCCTGGTGAAAAACCGGGTGAAATAAGCCGGGTCGGCAAAGCCGAGATCATAGGCGATCTGCTTGATACTGGCAGAGGTGAATACCAGATCGCGCTTTGCCTGATCGGCAAGGCGGTGCGCCAGCAAGCCATTGGTGCTGCGCCCCGTCGCCGCCTTGACGAGGCGGTTGAGATGGGTTGCCGACACACCAAGGTGTCCGGCATAGAATTCCGCCGGGTGATGTTCGCGAAAATGCCGGTTGACCATGATGTGCAGCAGTTTCAGGCGCTCCTCCGTGGCGGAGCCTGCGCTGCCGGGCGGCAGTTCCGGGGCGGTCATGCGCGCGGCCAGAAGAACGATTGACTTGAGATAGGATTCCACCAGGTCGTCATGAAAGGCGCCGCCCGATGTGAGTTCGGCGCACAGGCGCTCGAGACTGTGCGTCAGAAACGCTGGATCGGCGTGATCGGGTACGAGCGAAATCAATCGCGGCGGCATGCCGGCGTCGCAGAGGGTGCGGCCGGAAGACCCGAAGCGCGCGGCCAGCATGGTGATGACCATACCGTCCATATCCCGGGAAAACCGGAAGCCATGCTCGCATTGCGGCGGCACGGTGATCATGACCGGGGGGCGTATGGGATGGCTGTGCGCGCCGAAGACCGCATCGCCGGTTCCTCCACGAAAGTACAAAATCTGAAAGAACGCCGCATGGCGATGGGTTTTGATCTCCCAATTGTGCAATTGGCTTCTGGAAGCGATTGTCTCCCAATGCAGCCAGAAATCCGGCCGTTTTGGATGGTTTTCGCCATAGAGATCATAGGTTGGTACTGCGCCGCCCATCGGTTCCTCCCGTCCCCAATGTTCAGATTGTCCTGTTTTTTGCCCGAGAAGTCCATTGTTCAGATGCATCGCGCCGCTAGCCTTGCGCAATTATTTCATGCTGGGAGGCATCATGCGCACGCACGTGGCTATCATCGGGTCGGGACCTGCCGGACTTCTGCTCGGCCAGCTTCTGACCCGGGCCGGTATTGACAACATCATCCTCGACCGGTCGGACAAGGATTATATTCTGGGGCGTGTGCGCGCCGGAGTGCTGGAAGAAGGCACGGTGCGGCTGCTCGACGAGGCGGGCGCCAGTGCCCGGCTGCATGCGGAAGGCCTGCCGCATGACGGCTTTTCACTGGCATTCGACGGGCGCAATCATCGCATCGACCTGTTCGGCCTGACGGGCGGCAAGCGGGTGACGGTGTACGGTCAGACGGAAATGACGCGTGATCTGATGCAGCAGCGCGAGGCAAGCGGCGCACCGGCATTTTACGGGGCGCAGAACGTTGCCCTCCATGATTTCGACGGGGAAAAGCCGTTCGTTACCTTTGAAAGGGACGGAAAAACCGGCCGCATCGATTGCGACTTCATTGCCGGGTGCGACGGATTCCATGGGGTCAGCCGCCGGTCCGTGCCGGCGGAGGCGATCCGGACGTTCGAACGCACTTATCCGTTCGGCTGGCTGGGCGTTCTGGCGGAGGTGCCGCCGGTGGCGCATGAGCTGATCTATGCCAATCATCCGCGCGGCTTTGCGCTGTGCTCGATGCGCTCCCTGACGCGCAGCCGCTATTACGTGCAATGCCCGCTGGACGACCGGGTGGAGGATTGGTCGGACGACCGGTTCTGGGACGAGTTGCGGCGGCGGCTGCCGGACGAGGATGCGGCTGTTGTTACAACAGGTCCTTCATTCGAGAAGTCGATCGCGCCGCTTCGCTCGTTCGTGGCCGAGCCCATGCGCTTCGGCCGTCTGTTCCTGGCTGGCGATGCCGCCCATATCGTGCCGCCGACGGGGGCAAAGGGTCTCAATCTGGCGGCCAGTGATGTGCATTATCTCTTCGAAGGCCTGCGCGACTATTATGCCGACAGGAGCACGGCGGGCCTCGATGATTATTCGCGCCGGGCGCTCTTGCGTGTGTGGAAAGCCGTGCGGTTTTCCTGGTCGATGACGATGCTGATGCACCGGTTTCCCGATACCGGCGAATTCGGCCAGAAAATACAGGAGGCCGAACTGGATTATCTCACCCATTCCCGGGCCGCATCGACCGCGCTTGCCGAGAACTATGTGGGACTGCCGTTTTAGGTTATTGCTTCGGTTCCACCGCCCGCATCTGCGCGCCTGAACAACACGCCTGAACCCGGAATTCCCATGACCGCGACACCAAATCCGCCTGACGCAATGGCTGTGCCGCCCCAACTGCAGGCTCTCATTGCTGGCTACAGCTGGAGCCGCGATGCGCTCGGCTGTTCCGATGCGCAGGTTTTCATGCTGCAAGGCGAAGGTTTGCCGCAGCTCTTCATCAAGGTCGAAGCCGTTAGCCCCTATGGTGAGTTGCCCGATGAGGCGGCGCGGCTTCGCTGGCTGTCCTCCCGCCATATGCTCTGCCCCGATGTTCTCTTCGAGGGCGCCCATGCCAGCCGCTTCTGGCTGTTGATGAGCGGGGTTCCCGGTAAAGATCTTGCCTCGGCCGATTCATTGCCCATCGAAACGCGCATCCGGATTCTTGCCGGGGCGCTGCGCCAGCTGCACGCGCTTGATCCCGCGACCTGTCCGTTCGATCACCAGCTCGACATGCGCATTGAAGCGGCGCGGGCCCGCATGCAGGCCGGACTGGTGGACGAGACGGATTTCGACAGCGATATGCTGGGAAAGACGGCATCCGAACTTTTCAGCCGGCTTGTGGCGGAAAGGCCCGGCACCGCGGATGTCGTCGTAACGCATGGCGATGCCTGCCTGCCGAACTTCATGGCCGAAAATGGCATCTTTACCGGCTATATCGACTGCGCCCGGCTTGGTCTTGCCGACCGCTATCAGGATATTGCCCTGGCGTGCCGCAGCATTGCAGACAATTTCGGCGAAGAGTGGGTTCGACCATTTTTGGATTGCTACGGTCTGGTGCAGGCTGATCCGGCAAAGCTTGCCTATTACCGGCTGCTCGACGAGTTTTTCTGATCCGGTTTCATCTCCCCTGCGGCCTCGCGGATGGTCTGCATCAGGATCATCAGCGGCAATGACGGGGTAACGTCCGCGCGGGTGGTGAGGCCAACCGGTCCCTTGGTCTCGGTCGTGTCGATGGGCAGCAGCGCCAGCGTTCCGTCGGCGACATCTCCGGCAACCACCCCTGCCGAAATGATCCACACAGCCTGGTGCGAGCGGACGAAGGCCCGGCCAAACGCGTCTGAGACCGTCTCGATCTGATGCGGCAGCTTGGCCACGCCATTGGCAATCAGGAACCGGTCGACGAAGGGCCGGATGATGGAAGCCCGCGTCGGCATCAGCACCGGAAATTCGGCGAGGCGATTGAAAATATCCTCGCTGGCATTGAGCAGCGGATGGCGGGCACTGACCGCAAACACCACCTGTTCGGAATAGAGATGTTCGAAGGAAAAGCCGGTCATTTTCTCCGGCGCCGCCAGCCGCCCGACCACGAGGTCAAGATCGCCGAGCCGCAATTGTTCGAGCAGCACTGCATTTTCTCCGGTGACGATTTTCAGCCGGCTCTGCGTCTTCTCCTGCAGGAACAGGCTGATGGCCTGCGGCATGATGCGGGTGGAAACCGTCGGCAAGGCGCCCACCCGCACCGGAATCCCCTCGCCCGACTGCTCGTTGCTGACGGAATCAATGCCCTGCCGCAGCGCCGTGATCGCCGCTCCGGCATAGCGCAGGAAGACCTCGCCGAACCGGGTGATGCGGATGCCGCGTCCGTCGCGCTCGAACATGGCAACCCCGAGCACCTCCTCCATTTCACGAATGGTTTTGGTGACGGCCGGTTGGCTGATATGAAGGATCGCCGCCGCCTTCATCACGCTTTTCTGGCGGGCAACTTCGAGAAAAGTCTGCAGGTGGCGGAACTTGATACGGCCGTCGATCATATATTTCATAACCCCAGGGTTAAGCGAATGCGGCAAGATATCATTTTACTGAACCAAATGCATAATCCATTATCGAGGTAACTGACCGGGAGGATTTCGGTGCAATTTGCTCACATCAATGGCGTCACGCTGCATTACCAGTTGATCAGCGCGCCCGCAGGCAAGCCCGTGCTGGTTTTCGCCAATTCGCTTGGAACGGATTTTCGCATCTGGCGGGACGTGATCGTGCGTCTGGCCGGAGAGTTTGCCATCGTCACCTATGACATGCGCGGACATGGCCTTTCCGGTCTGGGCACGCCGCCCTACACTATCGATGACCATGTCGATGATCTCGCGGGTTTGCTCGACTATCTCTCGGTCAAGGATGCTGTCATTTGCGGCCTGTCCGTCGGCGGACTTGTGGCGCAGGGCCTTTATGCGAAACGGCCAGAACTGGTGCAGGCCCTCATCCTGTGCGATACCGCGCACAGGATCGGCACGGCCGAATTCTGGAATGCGCGCATCGATGCGGTGAAAAGGGATGGTATTGCATCCATTGCTGACGCCATCCTGCAGCGCTGGTTTACCCCGGCCTTTCATCGGGAGCGGGCCAATGATCTGACCGGCTATCGCAACATGCTTATCCGCCAGCCCGCCGATGGCTATGGCGGTACCTGCGCAGCGCTGCGCGATGCGGATTTCACCGAGGCGGCAAAGCGCATCGCGGTGCCGGCCATCTGCGTCGTCGGCGACCAGGACGGCTCGACACCGCCCGATCTGGTGCTCGAACTGGCCAGGCTCATCCCGCGTGCGCGCTACGAAGTGATCCGGGATGCCGGCCATATTCCCTGTGTCGAACAGCCAGAAGCGCTGGTCTCGGTGATCAGGGCCTTTGTCGATGAATTCAAGCTTGGAGGGAAATCATGACGGATACGGCTGCCCCATCGCGTCGTTATCTGCAGGGCATGGCCACGCGCCGCGTCGTGCTGGGCGAAGAGCATGTCAACCGGGTGGAGGCGACCAAAACCGATTTCGATCAGCCGTTTCAGGAACTGATCACCGAGGCGGCATGGGGGCATGTCTGGTCGCGTCCCGGCTGGACCACGCGCGAACGCTCGATTGTCACCATCGCGCTTTTGGCGGCGCTCGGCCAGGACGATGAATTGACCATGCATATCCGCGCGACGGCCAACACGGGTGCGACACAGGACGACATTTGCGAAGCCCTGCTGCATGTCGCAATTTATGCGGGGGTTCCGGCGGCAAACCATGCCATCAAGCTGGCCAAACAAGTTTATAAAGAACTGGAAGCCGAACAGGCCGCGTGACGGGAGGCAAGAGTGTCCAATAAAAAACCGGAAACCGGAGCATTCTTCCCGCGCGACAGGCAATGGCATCCCCCTGCCTATACGCCGGATTACAAGACAAGCGTCGTCCGCTCGCCGCAACGGGCGCTGTTGTCGCTCGACAATACATTGTCGGAAATCACCGGTCCGGTGTTCGGGCATGCGCTGCTCGGCAAACTGGATGCGGACCTGATTCACAATTTTGCCAAGCCGGGTGAAAGCGCCATCGGCCAGCGCATCATCGTGCATGGCCGCGTGGTCGACGAGCGCGGTGTTGGTGTGGCGGGTGCGCTGCTCGAATTCTGGCAGGCCAATGCCGGCGGACGCTACCGCCACAAGCGCGAAGGCTATCTCGCGGCGCTCGATCCGAACTTTGGCGGCTGCGGCCGCACCATCACGGACGAGGATGGCTATTACCGTTTCCGCACGGTCAAGCCCGGCGCCTATCCCTGGCCGAACGGCGTCAATGACTGGCGGCCGGCCCACATCCATTTTTCCGTTTTCGGGCACGGATTTGCCCAGCGGCTGATTACGCAGATGTATTTCGAGGGTGATCCGATGATCTGGCAGTGCCCGATCGTCAAATCGATCCCCGACAGGGCGGCCATCGAACAATTGATCGCCGCGCTCGACCGCCAAAACACCATTCCCATGGACGCGCGCGCCTACAAGTTTGATATCGTGCTGCGCGGGCGCCGTTCCACGCTGTTCGAGAACCGGATGGAGGGCAATTGATGGTTCAGTCTCTGGGTTTTCTCAAGGAAACGCCGTCGCAGACTGCCGGACCCTATGTGCATATCGGCTGCACGCCGAATTTCTCGGGGATCACGGGTGTTTATGATACTGATCTTGGCGTTGCCATGGTCAATGACAAGACCCTGGGCGAGCGCATCACCCTGCGCGGCCGGATTTTTGATGGAACCGGAACGCCGCTGCGCGATGCGCTGGTGGAAATCTGGCAGGCGGATGCTGCGGGGCTCTACAACAGCCCATCGGAAATGCGCGGCACAGCCGATGTGAATTTCACCGGATGGGGCCGCTGCCCGACGGATATGGAAACCGGTGAATATGTGTTCGAAACGATCAGGCCCGGCCTTGTGCCCTACAAGGACGGCAGGCTGATGGCCCCGCATGTGACGCTGTGGATCGTGGCGCGCGGCATCAATATTGGCCTGCAGACCCGCCTGTATTTTGCTGATGAAGAAGCCGCAAATGCCGAAGACCCGGTGCTGCAGCGCATCGAGCACCGCAACCGCGTGCCGACGCTTCTCGCGCGCCGGGAGGGATCGGCCTATCATTTCGATATCCATCTGCAGGGGGAGAAGGAAACTGTCTTCTTCGATATCTGACCGATGAGTATCTCGCCCTTCGATCATCCGTTTCTCTCCGGCCTTCTCGGCGCGCAAGCGGCGGCGGACTGGTTTTCCGCCAGCGCCGATATCGCTGCCATGCTCGACTTCGAGGCGACACTGGCGCAGGCACAGGCGGATGAAGAGCTTATCTCCGCCGATGCCGCGCGAGCCATCGCCACGGCCTGCCGGTGTTTCGTGCCTGACATGATGGCCTTGCAGGACGCGACCGCCCGCGATGGCGTGGTGGTGCCGGAGCTGGTGCGGCAATTGCGTGCGACAATTCCCGGGGAACATCGGAACGCCCTGCATTTCGGCGCCACCAGCCAGGATGTCATCGATACCAGTCTGATGATCCGGCTGAAGCCCGCCATTGCCCATCTTGCCGGCGGACTGGGCGATGTGATCGCCGGGTTGGATCGGCTTGAGGCTGCCTTTGGCTCAAACAGTCTGATGGGGCATACGCGCATGCAGGCGGCCATTCCCATCGCTGTTCGCGATCGCATCGACGCGTGGCGGGCACCCTTGCTTCGCGACCGGCAAAGGCTCGCCTTTCTCACCCAGGCTTTTCCGGCCGTTCAATTCGGAGGCGCAGCGGGCACGCTGGAAAAGCTGGGCGATAAGGCGAACGCTGTTCGGCAGCGCCTTGCCGCGGCGCTAGGCCTTTATGACGTGCCGCAATGGCATAGCCAGCGCGACCGTATTGCCGACTTCGCCGGCTTCCTTTCGCTGGTGACCGGCAGTCTGGGAAAAATCGGACAGGATATTGCCTTGCTTGCACAGTCCGGCGGTGCGATCAGCCTCAGTGGCGGGGGAAGTTCATCGGCCATGCCGCACAAGCAGAATCCGGTTCAGGCGGAACTGCTTGTCACACTTGCCCGCTACAACGCCGTGCAGCTTTCCGGCATGCATCAGGCGCTGGTGCACGAGCAGGAGCGGTCCGGCGCGGCCTGGACACTGGAGTGGCTGATCCTGCCGTCCATGGTCTCGGCCTCAGCGGCATCGCTGCAGGCGGCGGGCAGCCTGTTGTCTTCCATAACGGAGCTCGGAAACGGCAGATCGCAGACGCAATCATAACTTGGAGATTATGCAATAGCGCATAGTTTTCATTTTACATTACCAACCGGTATGAGACATTGAACGAAACATTCCAAACGGACCAGATGAGGAGAATGATCTGGCCGGCAGGGGATCAAAGGGAGGAATGATGAAAAAGCTTATTCTGGCTGCAGCGGCAGCCGTTCTGCTTGGCGGTGCGGCCTATGCCGATGTGATCAAGATCGGCGTGGTCGGTCCGTTCTCGGGTCCGTTCGCCATTCAGGGCAAGAACTTCAAGGCCGGCATTGACGCCTATATCGCCACCCATGGCAACAAAATTGGCAATGACACGATCGAAGTGCTGTACCGCGACGTGCCGCAGGCCGATCCCGCACAATCGAAGGCGCTGGCGCAGGAGCTGGTAGTGAAGGAAGGTGTGCAGTATCTCGCGGGCTTCTATTTCACCCCCGATGCCATGGCCGTGACGCCGCTCCTGCAGCAGGCCAACGTGCCGCTGGTGGTCATGAATGCCGCCACCTCGGCCATTGTCACCAAGAGCCCCTATGTGGTGCGCACGTCGTTCACGACCTGGCAGACATCTGCACCGATGGCCAAAATTGCCCGCGAGCGCGGCATTGAGAAGGCCATCACCGTGGTCAGTGATTACGGGCCGGGCGTCGATGCGGAGAATGCCTTCAAGACCACCTTCGAGAAGGAAGGCGGCAAGGTCGTCGAATCCATCCGCATGCCGCTGTCGACCAATGATTTCAGCCCGGTCATGCAGCGCGTGCGCAATTCCGGGGCGCAGGCCGTCTTTGCTTTCCTGCCATCGGGTCCGACGACGCTGGGTTTTGTCAAAGCCTATAATGAGAATGGCCTGAAGGAAGCCGGCGTGCAGTTTCTCGCTCCGGGCGACCTGACGCAGGAATCCGACCTGCCGGCGCTTGGCGATGCAGCGCTCGGAATCCTCACCACGTTCCACTATGCCATCGCGCATGACTCGCCCGAAAACAGGGCCTTTGTCGAGGCGGCGCGCAAGGCCATCGGCAATCCGGCGGAACTCTCGTTCCCGTCGGTCGGCGCCTATGACGGCATGCATGTGATCTACAAGATGATCGAAGCCACCGGCGGCAAACAGGACGCCAAGAAGGCGGTCGATGCGGTGAAGGGCCTTGCCTGGGAAAGCCCGCGCGGTCCGGTGTCGATCGATCCGGAAACCCGGCACATCACGCAGAACATCTATCTGCGCGAAGTCGCCAAGGGCAGCGATGGCGCCTATTACAACAAGGAAATCAAGACATTCGAGAAGCAGCCCGACCCCGGTCTGGCTGCGGCCAAATAGGCGATAGGCAATGCGAAATTTACCTGATTCAGGCACCCCCCTCTGGGCTTCCGCCCGTCTCCCCCTTGTGGGGGAGATGTCCGGCAGGACAGAGGGGGGTAATGGCCTCCCTTCCGTGACCGGGATGATCTGATGCAGGTTGTCTTCAGCATAGGCGTCGATGCGCTCGCCTACGGGATGGTGCTTTTCATCATCTCCATCGGCCTGTCCGTGACCATGGGGCTGATGCGCGTTGTCAACCTTGCCCATGGCGCCTTCGCCATGATCGGCGGTTATATCGCGTCCTATGCGGCGCGCGATCTGGGCCTCGGCTATGGTTTTGCCATCATTCTCGCCGTCATCGGCACGATCATCATCGCCATTCCGCTGGAGCGCTTCCTCTATCGCCGCATCTACGGCGCGCCGGAACTGACACAGGTGCTGATGACCATCGGCATCACCTTCTGCGTCATCGGCCTTGCCAATTATGTCTTTGGCCCGACATTGAAGACCATCCCCCTGCCCGCGGATTTGCAGGGTCCGGTCAATCTTGGTTTCCGCACCATTGCCGCCCACAAACTCTTTGCCATTGGCTGCGGCGTCGCCGTGGCGCTCGGCCTGTGGTTTCTGATCGAGCGCACGTCGTTCGGGGTCAAGCTGCGCGCCTCCGTCGACAATACGGCCATGGCCGCTTCGCTTGGCGTGCGTACCCGGATTGTCTATGCCGCAAGCTTTGCCCTCGCGGTGGGGCTTGCAGCTTTCGGCGGCGTGATCGGCGCGGAGCTTTTGCCCGTCGAACCCTATTATGCCCTGCGCTACATGGTGACGTTCCTCGTTGTCGTCTCGGTCGGCGGTGCCGGTTCCATTCCGGGTGCGCTCATAGCCTGCCTTCTGCTTGGCGCCATCGATACGACGGGACGCTATCTCGTGCCTGAATATGGTGAGTTCTTCTTCTATCTTGCGGTCATCGCCATCGTCTGGGTATTTCCGCGCGGCCTTCTCGGAAGGGCGAAATGACATGAGCGCCACCGGCATCTCCACGTCCGCCGCTCCAGCTGTCCGCACGGGCAGGCCATGGCAGCGTGATCTTATCGGCGTTGCCGTCATCCTCCTGGCCGCTATCGGCGGCTACGTCCTGTTTCCGGACAATCTGGCGCTTTTGACCCGCATCATCGCCATCATGTTCCTGGTGCTGTCGCTTGACCTCGTCACCGGTTATTGCGGGGTTGCGACCCTCGGTCATGCCGCACTGTTCGGTGCGGGGGCCTATGCGGCAGGCATTGCTGCCGTCACCTTCGGCATCACCGAACCGCTGAGCATGATCGCCATCGGCGCCATCGCCGGGGCCGCCGCCGGTCTCGTCTCCGGCGTCGTCATTCTGCGCGGCCATGGCCTCGCCCAACTGGTCCTGTCCATCGCGGTCATTCACCTTTTCCATGAAGCGGCCAACAAGGCATCCGCCTATACCGGCGGCAGCGATGGCCTCTCGGGCATTGCACCCGATCCGCTGCTTGGGCTGTTTGCCTTCGATCTTTGGGGGCGGACGGCCTATATTTTCGGTATCGTCCTGCTCATCGCTGCCTTTGTTCTCCTGCGTATCCTCGTGCGCTCGCCCTTCGGCATGCTGTGCCGCGGCATCCGCCAGGATCCGGTGCGTGTCAGCGCCATGGGCGCTTCGGTCAAGGCGAGCCTGATCAGGATGTATGTGATATCGGGCGTCGTCGCCGGCATTGGCGGTGCGCTCAATGCGGTGTCAACGCAGGTCGTCGGGCTCGACAGCCTGAGCTTCACCAATTCAGCCGAAGCGCTGGTCATGCTGGTGCTGGGCGGCGCTGGTTCGCTCTTTGGCGCGCTTGCCGGGACAGTCGTGTTCATGTGGTTCGAACACGTGGTCTCCGCCGCCAATCCGTTCCACTGGCTGACCATTGTCGGCGCCCTGCTGATTGCCGTGGTGCTCTTCGCGCCGAAGGGGCTCTATGGCACTGCGGCCGATCTTGCCAGGCGTTTTACAAGGAGCAACCCATGAGTGCGGTCTTTGCAGTCGAACGGCTGAAAAAATCCTTTGGCGGGCTGGATGTCACGCGGGATGTTTCGCTGTCCATGGCGCGGGGAGACCGGCTGGCGCTGATCGGTCCGAACGGCGCGGGAAAAACCACCTTCGTCAATCTGGTGACGGGACACCTGCAGGCGAGTTCCGGCCGGGTGCTGATGGATGGCGAGGACATCTCCCGTTTCAGTCCGATGCGGCGCGTGCGTGCGGGGCTGGTGCGATCCTTCCAGGTCACCCGGCTGTTCCCGGAAATGACGCCCGGGGAGCATGTGGCGCTGGCCATCCTGCAGCGCGAGGGCAAATCCGGGCGCATGGCCGGGAATTTTCATGCCATGCCGCAAGTCATGCGTGAAATGAAGGGGATTCTTGATACGCTCAGTCTCGGTGCGCTTGCATCCGTGCCGGTGGGCGCGATTGCCTATGGCCAGCAGCGCCTCCTTGAAATTGCCCTGGCGATGGCGCTGCGTCCGAAAGTCCTGCTGCTGGATGAACCCGCGGCAGGCGTGCCGCACAGCGATACATTCCTGATCGAAAATGCGCTTGCGCAATTGCCGGATGATCTTGCGGTGCTGATGATCGAGCATGACATGGATCTTGTTTTCCGCTTTGCCAAACGGGTCGTGGTGCTGGCTGCCGGGGCGGTCATCTTCGATGGTTCGCCGCGCGATGTGACCGAAGATGCGCGGGTGCGCGAAGCCTATCTGGGGAGCTATGCCCATGCCGGCAGCGCAGCTTGAAGTGCAAAATCTGTGCGCGGGCTATGGCCCGACGCGGGTGATCGAGAACATCTCGTTCACGGCAGCGGCGGGGTCACGCGTGGCCGTGCTTGGGCGTAACGGTGTCGGCAAAACCACATTGTTTGCGACGCTTGCCGGACAGACGAAGCGCTATGACGGAACCATCAAACTCGGCAACAGTGACGTAACGGCGATGGACAGCGCCGCGCGCGCCTGGAGCGGGCTCGGTTTCGTTCCGCAGTCGCGGGCGATTTTTCCATCGCTGACAGTGGAGGAAAATCTGTTCGTCGGGCTCAAGGGCAGGCCGCGCAGCGCATTGCAGGAAGCCTATGACATGTTTCCGCGTCTGTACGAACGCCGCACCAATTCCGGCGCAAAACTGTCGGGCGGCGAACAGCAGATGCTGTCCACGGCCCGTACCATCCTTGGCCGCCCTTCCCTCCTGCTTCTGGACGAACCGCTGGAGGGACTGGCGCCGGTTATCTGCGAGGAACTGATGGCGGCGTTTTCGCGCCTCGCTTCCAGCGGCGAAATGACGATCCTCCTGGTGGAGCAGCGCATCCAGAGCGCCTTGGAATTTGCCGAACGTGTCATTATTCTCGAACGCGGGCGCATCGTCTGGGACGGCTCGTCGGAGCAATTGTCCAAGGACGATGAAACGGTTCATCAGCTGCTTGGTGTGTCCAGCCTTGCCCATTGAAACCTTGTTCCGAGAGGGGATTGGTGACCATGACATTCAGGGACGACGATCTGACGATATTCGAGGCGGATGGTGCGGCGCCTTTGCCAGCGGCAACCGGCGAAGGCTATGTCGAGCATGATGGCGCCCGGATCTGGTATGCCTCCTACGGCACCGGCCATCCGGTGATCCTGCTGCATGGCGGCCTTGGCCACAGCGGCAACTGGGGGTATCAGCTTCCGGCACTGGTCAATTCCGGCCGCCGGGTCATTCTCATCGACAGCCGCGGCCATGGCCGCAGCACGCGGGACGAGCGGCCCTATACCTATCACCTGATGGCGTCGGATGTTCTCGCCGTGATGGATACCTTACAGCTTGAAAAGGCTGCCTTCGCCGGCTGGAGCGACGGCGCCTGCATTGCACTGGTGCTCGCCAGCCAGAAACCGGATCGCGTCACGGGTGTTTTCTTCTTCGGCTGCAACATGGACCCGAGCGGCACCAGGGACTTCGTAGCGACACCGGTGATCGACCGGTGTTTTGCCCGTCACAGGAAGGATTACGCCGCGCTTTCGGCAACGCCGGATGAATTCGACGCCTTTGTCGGCGCGGTGAGCCTGATGATGCAGACGGAGCCCAATTACACCGCCGCTGATCTCGGCAAAATCCGTGTGCCCGTTGCCGTCGTGCAGAGCGAGCATGACGAATTCATCAAACCAGAGCACGCCGCCTATCTCGCCCGCAGCATTCCCGGAGCCGAACTGATCAGCCTGCCCGGCGTCAGCCATTTCGCCCCGCTGCAAAGGCCGGAGCTGTTCAACGAGGCGGTGCTGGGTTTCCTCACCCGCATCGACGGGCGCTGACGGTCCCTTTTCAGGCGACGGATTCAATCATCTGAAACGCATCATAGGCGGCAAGAACCGTTTCCATCTGCGCGGTATGTCCGGCAATGAATGCGTCGCCATATATCGTTTCATCGGGGTATTCCGTGATCAGCGTCAGCGGCACGTCATGCCTGTCATCGACCGAGATCATGCAGGGAAAGCCGTTGATGATGCGGAAACCGGTTTCACCGGCATGGGTTTCATAGAGACTGATCTGCGTGCCGTTGAAGGCGACGAGCCCCGGCACGGCGGCCAGGCGCCGGGTCACCGCATCGATGAAGCGCTCGGCCCGCTCCTCCCATCCGTGCTGGTAACGCATGATGAGGAAGAAGCCCTTCGGCAAGGTCCACATGGCAAAGCCGCGCGGCACGTAACCGGAAAGCGGCCGCGTCCATTCGTGGGCGGGGTAGCCATGCAGGTTGATATGCAGGCGCGCACCGCTCAGGCGCTGCGCCTCAAAGCGGATCGCTTTTTCATAGGGCTGTGCGGCGGTGCGGTATTCCAGGTCGTCGCCCAGCGCCGTATAGCGCGCGGCATGGTGCATGTGACGCGGATTGTCGGCGCGCAAACGATGATGCGCCGCATAGCCATCCGGATTTTCCAGCGGCGAAATGGTGAAATGCGCGCCGGGACGACCCGCCAGTGCCTGCGCTGCGCGCAGCGCACCGATGATGCCGGTTGTTTCATTCGGATGCTGGCCGCCACTGATCATGACGGCGGCATCGGTGCCCCTGTGGTAGCGGGCCTGAACTGCCCTCCCGGCGCGGGAGCGTGCCTCGAAGGGTTCACCGCCGACGCCGGCAAGTTCCGTGTGGATCTGTGCGACGAAGACGGGCGCATGCGCCGTCGCAAGAGGCTGTGCCTCGCCGGATGCTTCGGATGTATCGAGCGTGCGGGTTTCGATCCGGATCGCAGGGATGCCCTTGCCGTGGACGATCTCCGGTATGATCTGGCCGGGCTGCAACCCGCGGTCGCCGAGCGGACGGCCGGATTTTTTCTGGAATACTTCCAGCAGCGAAAAATAGAAGTCTTCGTGCAGCGCCTCGCGCAGGCTGATGACTTCATCGCCTGATGGCAGCGGCTGGTCGGCCATGGGGAGTGTTGCGCGGATGTTGAGCTCGCCGAAATAGGGCTCGGTATTGCCCCAGTCATGATCGATCACGGCGCGCATGGCATTGGCGAACAGGGCTTCGTAATCGGTCTCGAGGCGCGTTCCCTCGAAGGCGCCGTTCAGCCTGATCCAGCCGGTCGGCGAGACAAGGGTTTCGCCGATGAAATCCGTGTGGATCCGATTGGGGGCGAAAACCTTGTGCTCAGCCTTGCGGCCGTCCTTGTAGGTGAGCCTCACGTCATAGGTGAAGGGTGCGCTGCTGCCGGTTTCAAAGCGCAGCTCGGCGGTGCCGGTGAGCGCTGCCAGCGGATAGGTTTCCAGGAGAAAACGGTTCTGCGGGCAGTTTTCGTGCACGGGATAGGCGATGGTGATGCTTTTCAGGGCGCCAGTATCGACCTCTTCCAGAAAGAAATGCAGGAGCGGTTTGTAGGCGCTGCGCAAGCGTGCCTCCACGCCGATGGCCGCAAGCTTTTCCTCGCCGGCCCGCCGGCTTGGCGCATCCTCGAACAGCCAGGCTTCGAAGCGCGTGCCGCGGGCGGCCGCCTCGCCATAGGTTGCGAGAAGCTGGTCGAGGGTGCGGTTGAAACCGCTTTCATAAATAAGTGTCATTTCAATTCACTGTTGATTAGCGCGATGTTCGTCCGGTGGGATCAAGGCTGTCGCGCAGCCAATCGCCCAGAAGGTTCAAGCCCAGTACGGTCAGGAGAATGGCAAGGCCGGGAAAGACGCTGACCCACCAGGCATTCTGCAGATAGGTGCGCCCGTCCGCAAGCATGCCGCCCCAGCTCGGGATCAACGGGTCGACGCCAAGGCCGAGAAAGGTCAGGCTGCTCTCCAGCAGGATATTGGTGGCAACGTTCAGGGTCATCAGCACGATGACCGGCCCGATCAGGTTCGGCAGCAGATGCTGGAACAGAATACGGTGGTCTTTCACGCCGATGGCGCGCGCCGAGAGGATGAATTCCCGGTCCCGCAGCGACAGCACCGAGCCGCGCACCAGCCGGGCATATTGCACCCATTGCGAGACGATCAGCAGGATGATCATGTTGGTCAGGCCGCCGCCGGCAATGGCAATGAAGGTGATGGCAAGAAGGATGAACGGCATGGCGAGCTGCACGTCGGCAAACCGCATCACCACCATGTCCCAGAAGCCGCGGTAATAACCGGAGATCAGGCCCATCACCACGCCGATGATGACGGCGCCGGCAACGGAGATGAACCCGACCTGCAGCGAAATCTTGCCGCCGGTGATCACCCGTGCCAGCACGTCACGGCCGAGCGGGTCGGTGCCGAAGGGATGCGCCCATTTCATGAAGGGCGGCAGCAGGCGTGCCATCAGGTCGATCTTTTCAGCACCGCCCGGAAAGATGACGCTGGAGAAGATGACGGCGAGGCACATGCCGCCGGCGAGCAGCGCGCCGAGAATAAATTCCAGATTGCGGAACCGCGCAAATCGAGGGGTGGAGGCTACGGCAGGCATGGGCTTACTCCGTCCGGATGCGCGGATCGACAAGGCCGTAGGCGATGTCGACGAGAAGATTGACGCCGATGATCATCAGGGAAAGGACTGTGATGACCGCCTGCAGCACGGGATAGTCGCGCGCGCCGACCGCATCGAATGCGAGTGTGCCAAGACCCGGCCAGTTGAACACGCGCTCGACCACCACGATGCCGCCGAGCAGGCCGCCGAACTGCAGGCCGAAATAGGTGATGAGCGGAATGGCGCAATTGCGCAGCGCGTGCTTGTACAGGACGACATTCTCGCTGAGGCCCTTGGCGCGGGCCACCATGATGTATTGCGAATTGAGGGTTTCCAGCATGGCGGTGCGCACCAGGCGCACATTGGTGGCGGTGAGGATGATGCCCATGGTCACGGCGGGCATGATGAAGCTCTCGAAACCGTTCATGCCGCTTGGCGGCAGCCATTTCAACGTGATGGCGAACAAAAGCACCAGCATGAGCGCCAGCCAGAAATTCGGGAAGGACAGGCCGACCAGCGACAGGATGCGGATCGCCTGATCCGCCCACTTGCCGCGCGCCGTTGCTGCCTTGATGCCGAGCGGGATGGAAATGGCGATGGAGACGATCAGGGAGGAGAAAGCAAGGAGCAGCGTCGCGGGCAAAGCGGCGGCAAGCAGGGTGGATACCTTCGTGCCGCCAAGGAAGCTGCGGCCGAAATCGAGCGTGAACAGCCCCTTGATGAAGCCGAAATACTGGACAAGAAACGGCTGGTTGAGACCAAGCGCCTCGCGGATGCGGACAAGGTCCGCCTCGGTGACGCTGCCGGCGCCTTGCGTCAGCATCAGCGCCGGATCGCCGGTAAGGCGAATGGCGAACGCCACGATGAGCGTCACGACGATGACGACGAAGATCGCCTGCAGAAAGCGTTTGATGAGAAAACCAGCCACGTCTCTATCCTTCAATCCTTGGCCCGCCGCCCCTTGAAAGGCGACGGGCCTGTTTTGCTACTCGACCGTGACATCCGTCAGCCGCAGGCGGCTGTCGGGAACAGGCGTAAAATTCTTCACGCGCTTGCTCACGCCGAAAATCGCATTGTAATTGTAGAGCGGGATTTCCAGCGCCCGATCCGCCGTGTAGTGGGCGATCGACTGGAGGATTTCCTCGCGCTTTGCCCGGTCGGTAATGGAGCGCTGCGATTCCAGCAGCGCATCGAGCTTGGGATCGCTGTCATAGGGGTTCCACTTTTCACCCGAGTGATACATGGAATAGGCGGTGTTGTCGTAGTCGAGCGTCCAGCCGCCCCATGCCTGTTCGAACATCGCGCCGGTCTTGCCTGCCGGGATGATGTCGTTGAGCAGGACGTTGGTTTCGTAGGGCTTGATCGTGGCGTTGAGCCCGATGACCTGGAGATAGCTGGCGATGGCCTGCGACACCTCGTTGAACGTGGAGTCGTTGCCGCGCACGTCGATCTGCAGCGTGGTGCCGGTTGCAATGCCGGCTTCCTTCAACAGGGCTTTGGCTTTTTCCGGATCGTAGGGCAGCGGCTTCATGGCGGGATCGTTGCCGAAGGACAGAGCGCCCTGGAAGCTGGCAATGGGCGCCGCCTGGCCGCCAAGGATGGTCTGGATGATCGCATCGCGATCAACGCCAAGGATCAGTGCCTTGCGCACCCGTTCATCGGCCGTCGGTCCGCTCTTGGTGTTGAAGCGCAGGGCATAGACGGTCGGTCCGGCGGTGCTGACCACTTCCAGCTTCGGATCGGCCTGAATGGTCGGGATCATGCCGACGGGAATGGTGGGAGGAATGACCAGATCGACACGGCCTGCCTGCAATTCGGCAACGGCCGTCGCAGGTTCCGCGATGAAACGGTATTCGAGGTTGGAGAGTTTGGGTGCACCGCCCCAATGGTCGGCAAAGGCTTCGAGCTTGATGCCGATCTTCGGCTCGTAGGAGACCACCTTGAACGGGCCGGTGCCGACGGGATGGGCGTTGAAATAATCATCACCCTTTTCCTGGATGTATTTCGGCGGCACGATCATGGCGCCGTAGCCGGCGAGCTTGGTCAGAAGCACCGGGTCCGGCGCCTTCAGGTGGAAATCGACGGTCTTGGCGTCGATGATTTCAACCTTGTCGATGGCAGCATAGTTGGAACGCTGCGGACCCTTCTTGCCTTCTTCGCCGAGAAGACGGTCAAAGGTGAATTTGACCGCTTCCGCATTGAAGGGCTCGCCGTCATGGAATTTCACGCCTTCGCGCAGGGTGAAGCGGATGCGCTTGCCGTCGTCGAGTTCTTCCCAGGCGGTGGCAAGGCCGGGCACCAGTTTCAGATCGGCGCCGCGATAGGTCAGGCCGTCATAGATATTGGTGGCAACCGAGGCCCAGTTGACGAGAAACGTATCGATCGGATCCCAGCTGCCCGGGTCTTGCGGTGACGAAATGGTCAGCGTACCCGCCGCCCATGCGGGCGCCGCGAGCAAGGCTGTGCCTGCCAGACCCAGCGCCAGAAACGCTGCATGTATTCCCCGTCGTGTTCTTATCATTGTGGTGTTCTCCTCATTATATATAGACGTTGTGGTTCAGGCGGCACTCGCCACAAAGTGGCCGGGTGCAATTTCGGTTCGCTTGAAAATGGCCGGTTCGTCGCCGACGCGGCGAATGGGGCTTGGTATTTCACCTTCCAGCATGGCGCGGTTGCGGGCACGTGCCGGATCAGCCACGGGGACTGCCGACAAAAGGCGCTGCGTATAGGGATGCGCCGGTGTTTCGAAAATCTGCTGGCGGGTACCGATCTCCACGACCTGGCCCAGATAGAGGACGGCGACCCGGTGACTCATCTTTTCAACGACGGCCATGTCATGGCTGATGAAGAGATAGGAGAGGCCCTGCTGTTCCTGCAATTCCATGAACAGGTTGAGGATTTGCGCCTGAATGGAAACATCGAGCGCCGACAGTGCCTCGTCGGCAATGATCAGTTTCGGATTGGACGCGAGCGCGCGGGCAATGCAGACGCGCTGGCGCTGGCCGCCCGAAAATTCGTGCGGATAGCGGCTGGCATGGGCGCTGGTCAGGCCGACCCGTTCCAGCAATTCATCGACCCGTTTCTGGATGGGCTTGCTGCCGTCGATCAATGCGTGTGTGCGGATGGGTTCGGCAATGGAGAAGCCGACGGTCTTGCGCGGATCGAGCGAGGCGAACGGGTCCTGGAAAATATACTGGATTTCCTGCCGCAGCTTTTGCCGTTCGGTGCCATTCATCGACGAAACGGGACGCCCGCCAAACAGAATGGTGCCTGATGTTTCCTTCTGCAGCTGCTGAATCGTCCGGCCGATGGTGGATTTCCCGGAACCGGACTCACCGACAAGCGCAAGGGTTTCGCCGGGATGGATGTCGAACGAGACCTTCTCAACCGCATGGACCCGGTGGGTAACGCCGCCGAAAATGCCCTTCTTGATATTGAAGCGCGTGACGAGGTCGCGGACGGAAAGCACCGGCGGCAGGCCGTAACGGGCCGTATCCTGAACATGCTCGCCGCCGACAAGGCGGGGTGTGTCACCGTCCATGACCGTCAGCGGCAGGCGCTTGGGAAAAGCCTCTCCGGTCATGCTGCCGAGTTTCGGTACGGCGGCGAGCAGGGTCTGGGTATAGGGATGCTGCGGGCGGGCAAAAATGTCGGCAACCGTGCCTTCTTCCACCTTCCGGCCTTTCCACATCACCACTACGTCGTCGGCCATTTCGGCGACAACGCCCATGTCGTGGGTGATGAAGATCACCGCCATGCCGAGTTCGGTCTGCAACTCGCGGATGATGGTCAGAATCTGCGCCTGAATGGTGACATCGAGGGCAGTTGTCGGCTCATCGGCGATCAGCAGTTTCGGACGGCAGGCAAGTGCCATGGCGATCATGACGCGCTGACGCATGCCGCCGGACAGCTGGTGCGGGTAACGGCCGAGCAGATCGGCAGCATCGGGCAGGCGCACCATATCGAGAAGCCTTTTGGCCTCGGCCAGCGCCGCCTGTTTGGACATGCCCTCGTGCAGGATCAGAACTTCGGCGATCTGGTCGCCGATGGTGAACACCGGATTGAGCGAGGTCATCGGCTCCTGGAAGATCATGGCGATCTCCTTGCCGCGAATGCCGCGCATGGTTTTCTGTGTGGCGGTGGTCAGGTCGATCCGTCCCTGGCGGCTTTCGAACAGCACCTGGCCGGTGGGGAACTGGCCGCCCATCATGTCGGCAAGCCGCATGACGGAAAGCGAGGTGACGGACTTGCCCGATCCGGATTCACCGACAATGGCGAGCGTGCGCCCGGCCCGCACCGAAAAGCTCAAATTCTCCACAACACGCGACGGACCAAAGGCAACGGAAAGATTGTCCACGGCCAGGAGCGGGGGAGAGGGTTCACCGGTCACGCAATAATCCTTGTATTAAAGTGTGGTGGCAGCGCGGGCTGCCTGATCATAGGCGCCGGAGAGAAAGCGTAGGACGGCAGCAATTTCAGACAGCGTATCCTCGGCTGGCCGGGCATTGGTCGTCGATGCCACAAACAGCCGCTCGCGGATCTGGGCGTAGCGCGTGCAGGCGTCGGCACCCTTATTGGTGATCTTGATGGTCTTTTCCTTGGCAGCCTTGCCGGTGGTGACGAGCCCGGCCGCTTCCAGCTTGCGGATGGCATAGGTGGCGACATGCGTGTCTTCGATATCGAGAACCAGGCAGATGTCGGCAAGTTTCTTTTCGCGGCCGCGATGCCGGACGGAGTGAAGAATGAGAATTTCCGTGGCCGAAAGCCCCGGCAATCCTGCGGCTGCCATGCAGCGCACCATCCAGCGGGAAAAGGCATGGGAGGAGAGGATCATGCCGTATTCGACTTCGGAAAGGCCGGGCGAACCGCCTTCGGCAAGATGGGCTGACGAGACAATGGGGCCAATGGAGGAGACGGGTTTGAGATGCTTCGGCAGTGCCGTTGCAAATTGTTCGAGATCCGCCGTGGTGTGGTCTTTCGGACCAGTCGTCATTCTGCTTGCCTCCGCCTTGACGAATTTATATCATCATTTTATCGACATATTGTCAATGACGCCATAGTCTATTAATTGAGCATGCTTACAAATGTGGCAGTCGATCAAGAGGAGTGCGGGATGAGCATCGGAAGCTGGGATTTCTGGGTCGACCGGGGCGGCACGTTTACCGATGTCATCGGGCGCGATCCGCACGGCACGCTGCATGCCCGCAAGGTACTGTCCGAGAATCTTGAGGCCTACAGGGACGCCGCCGTACAGGGCATCCGCCTGCATCTCGGGCTGAAGCCGGGCGAAGCCATTCCGGCCGGGCGCATCGGCGAAGTGCGCATGGGCACCACCGTTGCCACCAATGCCCTGCTGGAGCGCAAGGGCGAACGGCTTGCCCTTGTGACGACCAGGGGCTTTCGCGATGCCCTGCGCATTGGTTATCAGGAACGCAAGAACATCTTTGCCACCGAGATCATCAAGGCGGAGGCACTTTACGACCGGGTTGTCGAGGTCAATGAGCGGGTGCTCGCCGATGGCACGGTCGAAACCGCCTTTGACGAAGTGCAGGCGCGCGCAGCCCTGAAAGCGTTGAAGGATGAAGGCTATGACGCGCTCGCCATCGTGTTCATGCATGCCTACAAATTTCCGGCGCACGAAGCTGCCATGGCCGTGATCGCCCGGGAGATGGGTTTTACCCAGGTATCCGTCAGCCACGAGGTTTCGCCGCTGATCAAGCTGGTCGGGCGCGGCGATACCACTGTCATCGATGCCTATCTCTCGCCGGTCCTGCGCCGCTACGTGGCACAGGTGTCGGCGGAGCTGGATATTGCCCGCACCGGCGCGCGCGTCATGTTCATGATGTCCTCGGGCGGTCTGACCGCCGCTGACATGTTCCAGGGCAAGGATGCCATCCTGTCCGGCCCGGCCGGCGGCGTTGTCGGCCTGGCCCGGACCGGTGAAGAGGCGGGCTTTCCCAATGTCATCGGTTTCGACATGGGCGGCACATCCACGGACGTCGCGCATTTCGACGGCGAGTATGAGCGCGCTTTCGAGACGGAGGTGGCAGGGGTGCGGGTTCGCGCGCCGATGATGCTCATCCACACGGTGGCCGCTGGCGGCGGGTCCATCCTGCACTTCGATGCCGGGCGTTTTCGCGTCGGCCCGGATTCCGCCGGTGCCAATCCCGGTCCCGCCTGCTACCGCAATGGCGGCCCGCTGGCCGTGACCGACGCCAATGTCATGGTCGGCAAGCTGCTGCCCGAATTTTTCCCGCCGATCTTCGGCCCGGACCAGAACCAGCCGCTGGATGTCGATGCCGTGCGCTCGCGCTTTGCCGAATTGGCGGGCCGGATCGGCGATGGCCGTAGCCCCGAAGACGTGGCCGACGGCTTTATCCGCATTGCCGTTGCCAATATGGTCGAGGCGATCAAGAAAATCTCGGTGCAGCGCGGCTATGATGTGACGCGTTATGCACTCAGCTGCTTCGGCGGCGCGGGCGGCCAGCACGCCTGTCTGGTTGCCGATGCGCTGGGCATGAAGAGCATTCTCGTTCATCCGATGTCGGGCCTGCTGTCGGCCTATGGCATGGGGCTTGCCGATATCCGGGCGACCCGGCAGAAGGCGCTGGGTGTGCCGCTTGATCCCGCCGCCCCTGCCCCGCTTGCCGGTCTGGCTGCGGAGCTTCAGCGGGAATGTCTGTCCGAGCTCAATGCGCAGGGCATCGCCGACAGCGAGATCACCACCATTGCGCGCGCCCATATCCGCTATGCCGGTACGGATACCGTGCTGGCCGTCGAGGCGACTTTTCCGGCGCATGACGATATCGGCCGTTTGCGGCGCGAATTTGAAATCCTGCACAAGCGCCGTTTTGGATTTGTCGCCGAAAACAAGGCGCTGGTCATCGACGCGGTGGAAGTGGAAACAGTCGGAGGCGGTGCCGGTCAAGCCGAAACGGCTGTCGATGCGACTGCAAACGGCGAACCGGATGCGGTGCGGCACAACCGTTTTTACTCGCAAGGGTCCGCGCATGAGGCGGCCGTGGTGCTGCGCGATGCGATGCAGCCCGGCCAGCGCCTCACCGGCCCGGCCATCATCATCGAGCCGAACCAGACCATCGTTATCGAGGACGGCTGGCAGGCGGAACTGACGGCCAAGAACCATATCGTTCTCAAGCGCATCAAGGCGCTGCCGGACCGTTCGGCCATCGGGACCAAGGCCGATCCGGTGATGCTGGAGATTTTCAACAATCTCTTCATGTCGATCGCCGAGCAGATGGGCGTGACGCTGCAGAACACCGCCTATTCCGTCAACATCAAGGAGCGGCTGGATTTCTCCTGCGCCGTTTTCGATGCGGAAGGCAATCTTGTCGCCAATGCGCCGCATATGCCGGTGCATCTTGGCTCCATGGACGCGTCGGTTGCCGCCGCAATCCGGGAAAATCCGGTCATTCATCCCGGCGATGTCTTCCTCATCAATGCTCCCTATAATGGCGGTACGCACCTGCCGGACCTGACGGTCTGCACGCCGGTGTTCGACGATGCCGGTACGACGATCCGTTTCTGGGTGGCGAGCCGTGGCCATCATGCGGATATCGGCGGCATCGCGCCGGGCTCCATGTCGCCGCTGGCAACGAACATTGAAGAAGAAGGCGTCTACATCGACAATTTCAAGCTGCTCGATCGCGGCCGCTTCTGCGAGGATGAGCTGGCAGCCCTGCTGACCGGTGCCCGCTACCCCGTGCGCACGCTGTTGCAGAACGTCAATGACCTGAAGGCGCAGGTTGCCGCCAACGAAAAGGGCGTGGCGGAGCTGCGCAAGATGATCAGCCATTTCGGCGAGGATGTCGTCGAGGCCTATATGGGCCACGTGCAGGACAATGCCGCCGAGAGCGTGCGCCGCGTCCTCGACCAGCTGCAGGACGGCAGCTTCACCTATGAAATGGATCAGGGGTGCAGCATCGTCGTCAAAATCTCGGTCGACAAGGTTGCGCGCGAAGTAACGGTGGATTTCACCGGCACATCGGAACAGCGTTCCGACAATTTCAACGCGCCGCGTCCGGTGACACGCGCTGCAGTGCTCTATGTCTTCCGCACACTGGTGCAGAGCGACATTCCGATGAATGCCGGGTGTCTGCGCCCGATCCACATCATCGTCCCCGATGGCACGATGCTCTCGCCGGAATATCCGGCGGCGGTTGTTGCGGGCAATGTCGAGGTCAGCCAGGCCGTCACGAACTGCCTGTTCGGTGCGGTGGGCGCGCAGGCTGCCGCGCAGGGAACGATGAACAATCTGACCTTCGGCAATGACCAGTACCAGTATTACGAGACGATCTGCTCCGGCGCTCCGGCTGGCCCCGGATATAACGGTGCCGATGCCATCCACACCCACATGACCAACTCCCGGCTGACCGATCCGGAGATTCTGGAAACGCGTTTCCCAGTGGTTCTGGAAGATTTCCACATCCGCGCCGGTTCCGGCGGCAAGGGAAAATGGTCCGCTGGAAATGGCACGCAGCGGACAATCCGTGCACAGGAAAAGCTCGACTTCGCCATTCTTTCAGGTCATCGCCGTGTCGCGCCGTTCGGCCTGAAGTGCGGGGAGCCGGGGCAGACGGGCTCCAATGCCGTGCGCCGCAGCAATGGCGCTGTCGAGGCGCTGCAGGGCTGTGCGCACACCGTGCTGGAGGCGGGTGAAGCCTTCATCATCGTCACGCCAACGGGCGGCGGCTACGGCAAGCCCGAGGCATGAATTTTCCGGCAGGTGTGCCTTTCCTCTTGGTAAAACCTGCCTGAAGGCCTCATGTTCTGCAACCGGTGGTATTTGCAAGCGCTGCAAAGCGCGCATTTTCATGCCGCAAAATAGTGGACTAAACTACTCAACATACGGAAAAGATTACAGAAATTCGCCGTCTCACTTTCTTAGAATTCTTCTAATATATTGTTATTGCTTCGTTTTTCGTCCCGGTTTATGACTTGCCCAGCGCTGCGCAACATCGGGCTGGCGGCGCCGAGGATTGGTTTTAATGCTTGTTCCATTTTTGATTATGCTGCGCGAGGGCGTTGAGGCCGCGCTGATTGTCGGTATTGTTGCGAGTTATTTGAAGCAGACCGGCCGGGGCGCCTGGATGCCTGCCGTGTGGGTGGGCATTCTGCTTGCCGTTGCCCTGTCCCTGTTCGTGGGCGCGGGCCTGCAGATGGTCAGCGCGCAGTTTCCCCAGAAAGCCCAGGAATTTTTCGAAGCCCTTGTCGGGTTCATCGCGGTGATCGTGCTGTCATCCATGGTTTTCTGGATGCGCAAGGCTGCCCGCTCCATCAAATCGGAACTGCATACCTCCATCGACGACGCGCTCGGCCACACGTCCGGGCAAGGGGCAGCGCTGGTTGCCATGGTCTTCTTTGCGGTGGCTCGCGAGGGGCTTGAATCCGTCTTCTTCCTCCTGGCCATTTTTCAGCAGAGCGCGAACTCCGAGGCGCCGCTCGGCGCGCTTCTGGGCATTCTGGTCTCCATCGGTCTTGGCTACGGCATTTATGCCGGTGGTGTTCGTCTCAACCTGAAGCGGTTCTTCTACTGGACAGGCCTGTTCATCCTTGTGGTGGCCGCGGGCATCCTTGCCGGGTCGCTGCGGCATCTGCATGAAGCGGGCGTCTGGAACAGCCTGCAGACGGTGGTGTTCGATTTGAGCAATGTGCTGCCGGTCAGCAGCGCCTTCGGTACGCTGCTTTCAGGCATGTTCGGCTATCAGGATATGCCGACGCTGGGTGAAATCATCGCCTATGTCGCGTTCCTCGCCGTCAGCCTGTTCTTCTTTCTGCGGCCTGCGCAGCGTCAAGGCGCTGCCGCTGCATCCCGGCCAACCCACTGAAAGCATCCCATGGTCCACAATACGAACCCGTCCGCTCCCCGCCCGCCCTCACAAGCGCTGATGAAGCTTGCCGTCGTGGGTGCTGGCCTGCTTGTCGTTGCTGGCGGAGCCGCATTCTACTATGCCTCGACGAAGGTCAAGACCGGCGCCTCGGAGGGCGCAATTACGGTGACGATCAGTGAGGGAAAATGTGATCCGAATGCCCTGACCGTTCCGGCCGGGCGGACCACGTTCAATATCGTCAACAAGTCGGACCGGGCCCTTGAATGGGAAATTCTCGACGGCGTCATGGTGGTGGAGGAACGGGAGAATATTGTTCCGGGCTTTACCCAGACCCTGACCGCCAAGCTCAATCCGGGCACGTATCAAATCACCTGCGGACTTCTCAACAATCCGCGCGGAACGCTGACCGTAACACCGTCGGCGGAAGCCGATGCGGCGGCAGCGCGTCCGGCGCTGGTGGCGTTTGTTGGGCCGCTGGCCGAATACCAGGTCTTTCTTGCAACGCAGACAAGTGCGCTTGTGAAGGGCGTGCAGGCGCTTGACGAGGCCATCAAGGCCGGTGATATCGACAAGGCACGGGAACTCTACCAGAAGGCCCGCCAGCCCTACATGCAGATCGAGCCCATGGCAGACCGCTTTGCCGATCTGCACAATGCGATCGACCCCGTCGCCGACTATCTGGAAAAGCGCGAGGCGGACCCCGGCTTTACCGGTTTTCACCGTATCGAGTACGGGCTTTATTCGGTCAAGAGCCTCGACGGCCTTGCGCCCGTTTCGGCAAAACTGCTGGCCGACGTTTCGGCGCTCAAGGATCGGGTGCGGTCATTGCGCATCCCGCCTGACCAGATCGCCGCCAGCGCCGCCCGCCTGATCGGCACGATTGCAAGCACAAGGATCGCCGCAGGCGAAAATCACTATGCGCGAACCGACCTTGCCGATTTTGAAGCCAACCTTACCGGTGTTTCGCGCATGATCGCGCTGATGAAGCCCGTGGTTGCACAGGGCTCTCCCGCGGTTGTTGCGGATATCGAAGCGCGCTTCGCTGCGGTGGACGGCACGCTGAAATCACTGCGCGGCGCGGATGGTTTCCCGGCCTATGACAGCGTAAGCGCGGACAACAGGAAGGCGCTGGCCACACAGATGCAGGCCCTTGCCGATTCCATCGGCAAATTGAATGCCGCTGTCGGGCTGGAATAGGCTGGGGACGCAATCATGACAAAGGACAGAGACAATAAACCCTTCATGACCAGCCGCCGCGGCCTCCTGCTTGGAGCGGGTGCGGCAGGCAGTGCGCTCGCGGCTGGCATCACGGCATCTCAGGCTGCCAGCAGCCATGGCGAACAGGTGACGGACGCGCCCGTGAGCGACAAGATGCTGGAACAGCAGCCCTTCCACGGGCAATATCAGTCCGGCATCGTGACACCGCGCCCGGCCGCCGGCATGGTGGCATCGTTCCGGGTGCTGGCGAGCAAGCCGGAAGAGGTAGAACGGTTGTTCAGAAGCCTCACCGAGCGGATTGCGTTTCTGATGAAGGGCGGTACGCCCCCTGCCCTCGACGACAAGCTGCCGCCCGCGGACAGCGGCATCCTCGGCCCAGTGGTCCTGCCTGACAATCTGACAATCACCGTTTCGCTCGGTGCGTCGTTCTTCGAGCAGCGGGAGTGGCTTTCACCCCACAAACCCGCCCGCCTGTCGCGGATGAAGGCGTTCAAGAACGACGCGCTGGACCAGTCGCTGTGCCACGGCGACCTGTCGTTGCAGATATCGTCGAACACACCCGACACCAATATTCACGCCTTGCGCGATATCCTGAAAAACCTGCCGGATCTGATGGTCTTGCGCTGGAAGCAGGAAGGGTCGGTTCCCGTCCTGCCGCGCAGTCCCGACGGGACGCATCAGAGTGCGCGCAACTTTCTCGGTTTTCGTGACGGATCGGCCAATCCCGACGCTGGCGATGCCGATCTGATGCAGCGGATTGTCTGGGTTCAGGATGGTGGCGACGAACCGGCCTGGGCGCGCAATGGCAGCTATCAGGCGGTCCGGATCATCCGCAATTTCGTCGAGCGGTGGGATCGTACGCCGCTTGGCGAGCAGGAGCGCATCATCGGACGGCTCAAGCCCAGCGGTGCTCCCTTTGGCGGCCGTACCGAAACGGAAGTGCCCGATTATGCGAAAGACCCGGACGGAACCGTCACGCCGCTCGATGCGCATATCCGGCTGGCGAATGACCGCAGCAAGGCGGCCGACGCGCATCTCATCCTGCGCCGCCCGTTCAATTATTCCAACGGCGTGAGCAAATCCGGTCAGCTCGAACAGGGGCTGCTGTTCATTTGCTACCAGGCCGATCTGGAGAAGGGATTTATTGCCGTTCAGAACAAGCTGAATGGTGAGCCGCTGGAAGAATACATCAAGCCCATTGGCGGCGGTTTCTTCTTTACCCTGCCGGGTGTCACCGGCGCTGACGATTTTCTCGGCCGACCCCTCTTGGAAGCAGCCGGCCATACGCCAACAAACACCAAATCCTGAAGGAGCTACCCATGAAATTCAGAGCCTATCTTGCCGCAAGTATCGTCGCGATCATCGCGGCTGCGGCGCCGCGCGCCGCCAATGCGGAGGTCTCGCCTCTCGATCTCGTCGGGCCCATTGCCGAGTACAAGATTTTCATCGGTGAAAACCTGGAGAAGCTGGTCGGCGAGACCAAGGCCTTTACCGATGCCGTCAAGGCCGGCGATCTGGAAAAAGCCAAGAAGCTCTACGCCCCGACCCGCATGAACTACGAAATCGTCGAGCCGGTGGCCGAACTTTTCAGCGATCTCGATGGTTCCATCGATTCGCGTGCCGATGACCACGAGCAGAAGGAAAAGGATCCCGGCTTCACCGGTTTCCATCGTCTTGAATATGGCCTGTTCAGCCAGAACAGTACGGAAGGTCTGGCGGAGTTTGCCGACAAGCTTCAGGCCGATGTCGTTGAACTGCACAAGCGCATCACCGATCTGACCTTCCCGCCCGAGAAGGTCTTTGGCGGCGCTGCCGCCTTGATGGAAGAAGTTGCGGCGACCAAGATTTCCGGTGAAGAAGACCGCTACAGCCACACGGACCTGTGGGATTTCAAGGCAAACTTTGACGGTTCGCGCAAGATTTTCGAGCTGGCACGTCCGCTGATCGAAAAGAGTGACGGCGCATTCGTCACCAAGGTCGCGGGCAATTTCGATACGGTCGACAAAACCCTGTCGAAATACAAGACCGCGGAAGGCTACGAACTCTATGACAAGCTGACCGACGATGACCGCTCGGTGCTTGCCGCTGCCGTGAACACGCTGGCTGAAGACCTTTCGACCCTGCGCGGCAAGCTCGGACTGAACTGACCGCGTCACGGTGTTCAGATGGAAATAGGAAAACCCGGCCGGCAACGGCCGGGTTTTTTGTTGGCCAAGCCATTGAACGGACAGCGCATTCTTTCCGTCATCGTTGCAATGCCAGGTTGATGCCCGCGGTCACTTGCATCTCATTGATTTATCGAATATCGTAATTTCAGTAATTACTGAAATAACTGTTGTGTCGGGAATCTCTGATGAATCTTCCTCCTCTCGTTCAGTCATTCGTGTTGCATTTCGGCGAAATGGGCAGCCGGTGGGGCATCAATCGCACCGTGGGACAGATCTATGCCCTGCTCTATGTCACGCCCGAACCGCTGAATGCCGATCAGATTGTCGAATCGCTGGGCATTTCCAGATCCAATGTGTCGATGAGCCTGCGCGAGCTGCAGGCGTGGAATCTTGTCCTGCTGAAACACCTGCCGGATGACCGGCGGGATTTCTTCACAACCCCGGACGATGTCTGGCAGATCTTGCGCACGCTTGCGGAGGAGCGAAAGAAGCGCGAGGTCGATCCGACACTCTCCGTCTTGCGCGAAATACTCATGCAGCAGCCGGCGAGCGATGCCGAGCGGCATGCCCAGGAACGCATGGCGGAAATGCATGGGCTTATCGAGCGCCTCACAACTTGGTACGATGATGTGAAGAAGCTCGAAACTGACCGCCTTGCAACTCTGTTGACGCTTGGCGCCAAGGTAACGCGATTGCTCGAGGCGAAAGACAAGATCGTCTCGCTCGGCCGCTCCAAACGCAGTCCGGACAAGGCATAGATGTCATGTCAGTCGATGCACTCAGTTCCCCGGTAGCTTTGCGGGCAGGTGATCCGGCCGCAAACGGTCAGGCGCGCGCAAAAACCGCGGAGCCGGATAAGGCGGGGGTGGAAACGTCCAGCCATTTGCCCGGGCAGAGACCGGCAGCCCTTGTGCAGGCTGTTGCCGCGCTCCTATGGCTGCCGCAGGCGGCCCTGCTCAGCATCGCTGTCGGCCGGATCGCCGCGGGCAACGGTTTGTCCGGCATCCTCTGGCTTGCGTCCGGCGTTCTTATAATCGGTATACTGCGCGCATTCATCGATGCTGCGGGCAACCGGCTTGCTTTCCACGGTGCACGCGCCACGCTTGCCAGGCTGCGCCGGGACGGCGTTCTTGCCCTTGCCCGTCGCTCGCCACTTGATCCCGGCCGCATTGCCTCCGGGGAAGCGGCAAGCATCCTGGCCGAGCAGGCGGAAGCCGTGGTGCCTTACCTCGCGCGGTTCCGTCCGGCCCGGTTCAAGGCAACGGTGGTGCCGGTTGCCATTCTTCTGTGCGTGCTTAGCCTGTCCTGGGCTGTTGCCATCGTTCTGCTCGTTGCCGCGCCGCTCATTCCTGTGTTCATGGCGCTGATCGGCTGGCGCGCCAAGGCGGCGAGCGAGGCGCAATTGGTCGAAGTCGGGGGAATGAACGCGTTTCTGCTCGACCGGCTGCGCGGACTGGCGACAATTCGCGCGCTGGATGCGGTGGATGTGACGGCAAAGCGCCTGAGGGCCGATGCGGAGTCGTTGCGGTCGCGTACGATGGCCGTCCTGCGCATCGCCTTTCTGTCCTCTGCGGTCCTTGAGCTCTTTGCCGCGCTTGGCGTTGCCATGGTGGCGGTTTATGTCGGGTTTCATCTTCTCGGGCAACTCGACTTTGGAACCTGGCGCGGCAGGCTGTCCTTGAGTGAAGGGCTGTTCATCCTGCTGTTAGCCCCGGCATTCTTTGAGCCGTTGCGCGAGCTTTCAGCGGTTTGGCATGACCGTGCGGCAGGCGAAGCATCGCTGGAAGCGCTGCGCAAACTCGCCGTCAAGGGCGTGGACCTGCCGCGTGATGGCGACAAGCCCGATGATGACCGGGCTGCATTCCCCGCGCAGTTCGGAACGCCCTCCGTTCATATCCGTTATGTCACGTTCCGTTATGCCGGGGACCGGCGGCCGGTTTTCGAACAGTTCAGTCTTGATATCGCTCCAGGTGAAAGCGTGGCCCTGCTTGGGCCGAGCGGGTCGGGAAAATCGACCTTGCTGGCCCTGATTGCCGGTCTGGCGCCGCTGGACGGCGGCGACATAATGGTTGCCGGCAAATCCATGGCAACAGGCGCTGCGGCACAGCGCCGGTGCATCGCCTGGGTCGGCCAGAAGCCGCATATCTTTGCCGGGACTGTCGGTGCGAATGTTTCCCTGGGCCGGCCGGAAGTCGATGCGGATGCGGTGGCGTCGGCGCTGCACAATGCGGCCCTGGACACGGTTGCCAATGCCCGTGGAAAGTCATCCATCGGCGAAGGCGGCTCGGGTCTTTCCGGTGGCGAGGCGCTGCGTCTCGCCCTGGCGCGTGCGGCCGCAAACGCGCATGCGCAATTGATTCTCGCGGACGAGCCGACCGCACATCTCGATGATGAGACGGCAAATGATATTGCCAGCAGATTGTTTGCGCTGGCGCAAGGCAGGACATTGGTCATCGCAACGCATGATCCGGCTCTTGCCGCACGGGCAGACCGCATCGTCGATCTTCGGACCGTTTTCACGGGGAGTGATGCGTGATGTCATTCTGGCGCGATTTCCGGCCCGTGTTGCGGCTCTTCCTGGCGGAGCGGCGGTTCATGCTGCTGGCCGGTGCGGTTTTGGCGGCGGCGACGGTGCTTGCGGGCATTGCCCTGCTTGGCCTGTCGGGCTGGTTCATCACCGCCACGGCCATTGCCGGATTGTCGTCGGCAACAGCTTTTGCGTTCGATGTCTTTGCCCCATCGGCGGGTATCCGTTTTCTGGCGCTTGCCCGTACCGCTGCGCGCTATGGCGAGCGGTTGACGACCCATGACGCCACGCTCGGTGTTCTCGCCGGTCTGCGCGAGACCTTGTTTCGCGGATGGGCCAGACCCGAGGCTGCCCATCTGCTGCTTCGCCGGCCGTCAAAGCTGCTGTTCCGGCTGACGGCCGACATTGACGCCCTGGATTCGCTCTATTTGCGGATCGTGGTGCCGGGCGCCGTGGCGCTGTGCTCCGCGGTGGCCGTGAGCGTGGTCTTCGGGCTGATGCATCCGCTGTTTGGCCTGGGCGTTGCCGCCTGGCTTCTGGCAACAGGGCTGGCGATACCGTTTCTGGCCGGGCGCTTTTCGCTGGATGCGGCGCGCCGCCGGGCCCATGCGATGGAAGCGCTGCGCTCGCGTGTGATCGATCTTGTCGCGGGGCAGACGGATCTCATCATGGCCAGCCGGGTGGCGGCGCAGTGTGCTGCGGTCCAATCCGCCGATGATCGTCTGATGAATGCGGATGACAGGCTCAACCGTGTCGAAATGGCCGTGACTGCAGGTTTCGGCATCGCCTCTGCCGTGCTTCTCACGGGTACGCTGCTGGCCGTTGCCATTCTCGCACAGGCCGGCCTGATCGGCGCGCCAGTTGCGGCCCTGGCCATTCTCATGGCGCTGGCAGCGCTTGAACCCTTTGCGGGGCTGCGGCGCGGTGCGCTGGAACTGGGCCGCACCATTCTTGCGGCGCGGCGTATCGGCGGCAATCTTGCCGCTGTGCCCTCCCCCGCCCTGCCCTCCCCTCCTCCGGCAGGTGTGGCGGCAAGGCTTGAAAAGGTCAGCGCCGTTCACCGGGGCGCGGCGGTTCCCGCCCTCACGGACATCTCGCTGTCATTGGCAACGGGCGAGCGTGTTGCGCTGGTTGGCGCCAGCGGTGCGGGCAAATCGACATTGCTGGCGCTGATTGCCGGTGAATTGCAGCCCGTGAACGGCTGTGCCGTCTATGTTCCTTCAGCACGCCTGACGCAGCGGACGGAACTCTTTCAGGATAGTCTGCGCGAGAATCTCAGGCTTGCCGACCCCGCCGCCGGGGACGACCGCCTTTGGCAGGTGCTTGTGATAGCCGGGCTGGCAAGCCATGTGGAAAAATTACCGGCCGGGCTCGATACAAGGCTTGGCGAAGGCGGATTGGGGCTTTCGGGCGGACAGTTGCGCCGTCTTGCATTGGCCCGGCTGCTTCTGCGCAACGCGACGCTCTGGCTGTTGGATGAACCGACCGAGGGACTGGACGGCGAGACGGCCCGGGATGTCCTGCAGCGGCTAACGCAGGAGGTGGCCGGCCACGCCGTCCTCATCGCCACGCATATTCGGCGGGAAGCTGAAATGGCTGACCGCCTCCTCATCATGAAACAGGGGCAGATCGTTGCCTCTTTACACCGCGGCGAACCGGAATTCGACGCCGCACTTGCAGCACTGCGGCCGGACTGAGGACGCAGTCTCAATCACTCGGCGCTCGCTCTTTGCGGCGCTGATCAACAGGGGGTCGGGTGTAAGCCCGGCATGAGCAGATGGAACTCGACATCGTAGCGCTTTCGCGCCTGCAATTTGCGATAACCGCGCTTTATCACTTTCTCTTCGTACCATTGACGCTTGGCCTCTCCGTATTGCTTGCAATCATGGAGACCGTCTACGTCATGACCGGCCGCGTCGTGTGGCGCCAGATGACCAAGTTCTGGGGCACATTGTTCGGTATCAACTTTGCGCTCGGCGTCGCCACCGGCATTGTCATGGAATTCCAGTTCGGCATGAACTGGAGTTATTACAGCCAGTATGTCGGCGATATCTTTGGGGCGCCGCTGGCCATTGAAGGCCTCATGGCGTTCTTTCTGGAAGCGACCTTTGTCGGGTTGTTCTTCTTCGGCTGGGACAAGCTGTCCAAAGTCGGGCACCTCACGGCAACCTGGCTGGTTGCAATCGGCTCCAACTTCTCCGCCTTGTGGATATTGATCGCCAATGGCTGGATGCAAAATCCGGTGGGGTCAGCCTTCAATCCCCATACGATGCGCATGGAAGTTACGGATTTCTTTGCAGTTTTGTTCAACCCGGTCGCGCAGGCGAAATTCGTTCACACGGTTTCCGCCGGTTACGTAACGGCCTCCATCTTTGTTCTGGGCGTTTCCGCCTGGTATATCCTGAAGGGGCGCCACACGGCGCTGGCCAAGCGGTCGATGACGGTGGCGGCATCCTTCGGACTGGCCGCAGCGCTTTCTGTCGTCGTGCTTGGCGATGAAAGCGGTTATCTCTCCACGGAACACCAGAAAATGAAACTCGCCTCGATTGAGGCCATGTGGGAGACCGAGCCCGCTCCTGCCGCCTTCACGGCGTTCGGGTTTCCCGACCAGCAGAGCCGCGAAACCCATTATGCGGTTCGTATTCCCTGGGTGATGGGGCTCATCGGCACGCGGTCGCTGACCACGGAAATTCCCGGAATTGAAGATCTGGTCAAACATGCGGAGGTGCGGATCAAACAGGGGATCGTCGCCTATGACGCGCTGCAACAGATTCGTGCGGCCGGCAGCACCAGTGCGATCGCACCGGAGACACAGGCCAAGTTTGAAAACAACGGCGCCGATCTCGGTTATGCCCTGCTTCTCAAGCGTTATGTCGATGACCCGCGCCAGGCAACCGACGCCCAGATTGAAAAGGCCGCGCTGGATACGGTCCCGCACGTTCCGACACTTTTCTGGTCATTCCGCATCATGGTCGGTCTCGGCATGTTCTTCATCCTGTTGACCGGGACGTTCTTCGTGCTGTCGGTCCGGCGGCAACTCGATACATATCCGTGGCTGTTGCGCATTGCAGTCCTGGCGATCCCCCTCCCCTGGATCGCAGCGGAGATGGGATGGATTGTCGCCGAATTCGGCCGCCAGCCCTGGATCATCGAAGGCGTCCTGCCAACGGCGGCCGCCGTTTCCAATCTGGGCGCGACGTCGCTTCTGATCACGATTGCCGGGTTCGTGACGATCTACACAATCCTGTTCGTGATTGAGATGGGCCTGATGCTTCGTGCCATTCGCAAGGGGCCGGAACTGGATAATGAGCCAGAAGCCGTCCTGATTTCCCCCCATATCGTACCTGCGGAGTAAACAATCATGATCCTGCATCAATTTCTCGACTATGATACTTTAAGGCTGATCTGGTGGGTGCTGCTTGGCGTGTTGCTGATCGGGTTTGCCGTTACCGACGGCTTTGATCTTGGCATCGGCACGTTGTTGCCCTTTGTGGCCCGTACCGACATGGAGCGCCGTATCGCCATCAATACGATCGGTCCGATCTGGGAAGGCAACCAGGTCTGGCTGATTGTCGGCGGTGGTGCGATATTTGCCGCCTGGCCGCCGCTTTACGCGGTCTCCTTCTCCGGTTTCTATCTCGCCATGTTCGTTATCCTGGCGGCACTGATCATCCGGCCTGTCGCGTTCAAATACCGGTCGAAGCGTGAGAGCGCCGCCTGGCGGGCTGCCTGGGACTGGGCCCTGTTTGTCGGTGGCTTCGTGCCGTCACTCATCTTCGGCGTGGCGCTGGGCAATGTGCTGCAGGGTGTTCCCTTCCGTTTTGACGGGGATCTGCGCGTGTTCTACGAAGGGTCCTTCTTCGGGCTGCTCAATCCGTTCGCGCTCCTCTGCGGGCTTCTTTCGGTCGCCATGCTGGTCATGCACGGCAGTGCGTGGCTGCAATTGAAGACGACGGGGATCATCGCCGAGCGAGCCCGCAGGTTTGGCGGGATCGCGGCGCCGGTCACCGTGCTTCTGTTTGCCGTTGCGGGACTTATCCTTTGGACCGGTATGAACGGGTATCGCATTTCCAGCGTCATCGATCCGACCGGACCATCCAATCCGCTGCTGAAAACCGTCATATCGGACAAGAACGCCTGGTTCGCCAATTTCAGCACACATGCGTGGATGCTGGCTGCCCCCCTCCTCGGCTTCCTGGGCGCTCTCGTTGCCATGCTGGGTTTCCGTCTCAAGCGGGAAATCACCACCATCCTGGCAAGCGCGTTGTCGATTTTCGGCATTATTTCGACGGTGGGCCTGTCGATGTTTCCCTTCATCCTGCCGTCGTCGCTTGATCCGCGATCGAGCCTGACGGTCTGGGATGCGTCGTCAAGCCACCTCACCCTGTTCATCATGCTGGTGGTGACGGTTATTTTCGTGCCGCTGATCGTCCTTTACACAAGCTGGGTCTATCACGTGCTGTGGGGGAAAGTGGACGACAAGACGATCAGCAACAAGAGCGGTCACGCTTACTAGGACGAAGAAGGAGTAAAAGAATGTGGTATTTTGCCTGGCTGCTCGGATTGCCGTTTGCTGCTGCTTTTGCCGTTCTCAATGCCATGTGGTACGAGCTGGTCGAGGACGATGCCAGCCGCAAGGCGGGCGGCAAGAAATAGCAACGGATATCCGTTAGGACTTGATTGGCCGGATGGTTTTATCGCCGGAGCGCCGGGCGGCAAATGTATCTCATTTGCCGCCCGGTATTTTTTTGTAGGTTCATTGCTTTTCTTATGGATTGATACAACTCAAAGGTGCGCGCCCTACTTCAACCTATGCGTGTACTTGCCTATTGATATCTTCCTTCAAAACGGCCATACGATTGAGCGACAAGGCCATGCGTTTGTCAGAAAACGCGGACTTCAGAAGGGACGAAGGACAGTCTTGCAGGTGGCGCTTCAGCCACTGGCGGGAGCTATTGCGATAGGATAATATTGATTGACTTCTTTTCGTCCGGCCCGTTTTGGGAGACGTCCCGTACCCACCGTGTTCAACCCTGCCGAACCGCCCCGGAATCCGCCGCAAGACCTTGCGGGCGCCAGCCTGTATCGGAAGCTTTGGACCGGGATCGGCATGGCGGCGGCATGCACCGCTATCCTTGCGGCGAGTGTCATATTGCCATCCTATGGGGATTATCGGCTTGCGCGGCTTAATCTTGATCGGGTGGAACGCTTTCGTCTAGTCCTGGATGCGGCCAATCGCCTGTCAGCGGAACGCGGCCCATCGAACACGATCATGGGAAGCCCGGGTGCGCCGGCAGGCGACGTCGTCCAGCGACTGGCCCAGTTTCGTGCGGCAAGTGATGCCGCTCTGGCCGCCGTTGCAACCCCGCAGACCCGTGATCCCGAAGCCGTGGCTCACCCCACGCCCCTCCGCTTGATCGAGCAGACAGGCATTGAGCTCAAACGCGCCAGGATGGATGTCGACCGGGTCGCTGCGATCCCATTTGATCAGCGCACCACCGGCGATGTCCAGCAGGCCATTGAAAGCATGTTTGCCGTTGTCGACAATTTCCAGGCAATCGTGGCGTGGAATGTCAACGAGCTTGTCGGGTCTGATGATGCGATTGCCGCCTCGGTGATGACGGGCCACATGTTGAGCGATCTGAGGGAATATGGCGGACGCATCGCGTCGCAGATCATGGCCCCGATCGCCACCCATCAACCACTGGAACGCAAGCACCTGATTGACAGCAGCCGGACGCGCGGGCGGCTCAACGAGCTCTGGCGCCTGATTGGCGGGCAAGACGCCCTCTTCCGCAGCGATGCCCGCCTTGCCGGCAAGCGCGAGGAAATCGAGCGCGTGTTTTTCGGCGATGGCCTCGGCATGGTCGACGCCCTGGTTGGGGAAGGCCGGGTCTCCGGGCAATATTCCATGACGGCGGAGCAGTTCACTGACCGCTTTGTCAAAACGCTTCAACCGCTCGAGAGCCTGCGCAGCGAGTTCCTGAACGTCAAGATCGATGAACTCATGCACGCGCGCGACCATGCCTTGAGCACCTTGATCCTGGTTATCGCCATAACGTCGGCGATACTGGCCATTCTTGCGAGCCTGGTTCACATGGTGCACCGGTCCGTTCTGTCGCCGCTCCTGCAGGCGCGGGAGGAGGTCATCGGCCTTGCGCATGACGTACCGGTCAAGCTTGGCGACAGGCAATATTACGCGGGGGAAATGCGCCGTCTTTTTGATGCGATCCAGGTTTTGCGCGGCAAGCTGCACGAGCGGGCTGTTTTGACCGACAAACTGAAAGAACAGGCGGAAACTGACGGCTTGACCGGCCTCTTCAACAGACGCACGCTCGATCTGATCGGGCAGAGCGCGGCAAAGGAGAACGAGCAGCCGGAGACGGCCTGCCTCATTCTCCTGGACATCGATTATTTCAAGCTTGTCAACGACACTTATGGTCATCAGGCCGGAGACCATGTGCTCAGGGATGTGTCGGCCCTGTTGCGGTCGATGGTCCGCTCGGCGGATGTCATCGCCCGGTTCGGCGGCGAGGAGTTTGCCATTCTCTCGACAGGCGACCAGCTTGCGGATGTGGTCATGCGTGCCCGCCGGATCCGGCTCGCCTTGCAGCGGCACGAGATTCAGCTGTCCGACGGTGTTTGCCTGAATATGACCGCAAGTTTTGGCGTCGCCAGAGGCGCCTTGGGCTCTGCCGGATGGCCGAAACTTATCAAGGCCGCGGATGTGGCGCTCTACCGTGCCAAATCGGAAGGCAGGAATCGCGTTCGATTCGCTGCCGATGATCAGACAGAGGCTGATGATGCGTGATTGCAGGCGTGATTGCTGATGAACCAGCGGATGAGTCTGCGGGTTTCCATGGTGAAACGGCGCCCGGCCGAAGGGCTGATTACCCCGATCACCTCGGTTATCGCTCTCAGGGAATGTTTACTGCAGTAAATTCTCGGTGTTTTTATAAGAAAAACAGCGGGTTACTTGCGTTCTGATGCTGGCTATCCCGGCGCTGCCGGATATGCAGCGGGATTCATGGCGCTGCATGTACTGCATGATAAAACTGTTGTTAAGTTTCTGTTAACCTAAAATTTCTTGATGGTTTGTTCGAATCGGAGCTTAATGGCGCTTCTCAGAAGATTTGCTTTGAAAAAGCGCTATTAGAGGTTTTGTCTCCGATGAATTTCGCTCTACCTCTGCCCAAGTTTGAGTTTGATGACAAGATCCTCGATCAGGGTGCAGAGATTTCACGCCGCTTGAATCAGCTTCGGATGGAAAAGTTTCCGCCGAATGCCAAGAAGACGTTGCGGCAGTTCTCCATGGCGGAAGTGGCGCACTATCTTGGCGTGACGCAGAATAATCTCAAGCGGCTGCATCTGGAAGGCAAGGGACCCGTCCCGGCGCAGGCGGCGTCCGGACGGCGTTCCTATACGGCGGAGCAGATGCTGGAGCTGCGCCATTATCTTGACCGCAACGGCCGGACCGAGGTTAAAAAATATGTGCCGCACCGCAAGCCCGGCGACAAGCTGCAGGTGATCGCGGTCGTCAACTTCAAGGGTGGTTCCGGCAAGACGACGACATCGGCGCATCTCGCGCAGTATCTGGCGCTGACGGGCCACCGGGTTCTGGCGGTCGATCTTGATCCGCAGGCTTCCCTCTCCGCCCTGCACGGCTTCCAGCCTGAACTGGACCGGAATCTGTCGCTGTATGAATCCATCCGTTATGACGATCAGCGCAAGCCGATTGCCGATGTGATCCTGCCGACCAATTTCCCTGGGCTCGACATCATTCCGGCCAATCTGGAACTGCAGGAATATGAGTACGATACCCCGCTGGCGATGCAAGACAAGGCTTCGCGCGAGGGCCGGCAGTTCTTTACCCGTATCGCCAGCGCGCTTGAGAGTGTCGATGACCGCTATGACGTGGTTGTCGTCGATTGCCCGCCGCAGCTCGGCTATCTCACGCTGACGGCAATGTCCGCTGCCACGGCGGTTTTGATCACCGTGCATCCGCAGATGCTGGATCTGATGTCCATGTCGCAGTTCCTGCTGATGCTGGGCGGTATCCTGAAGACCGTGAAGCAGGCCGGAGCGAAGGTGGAGCTTGATTGGTTCCGCTATCTGATTACCCGCTATGAACCGACGGATATTCCGCAGGCGCAGATGGTGGGCTTCATGCAATCCATGCTGGCTGAAGAGATATTGGCCAATGCCATGCTGAAATCCACGGCGGTGTCGGATGCCGGCCTGACCAAACAGACGCTTTATGAGGTGGAGAAGAACAGTTTCACGCGCTCAACCTATGAGCGGGCGATCGAGTCGCTTGACGCTGTTAATGCCGAGATCGCTTCGCTGGTGCATCGTGCATGGGGCCGGTGACATGAACGCACGATTTACTGCCGTAAAAACATTGGTTTTCTCAAGAGAAATCAACCGCATGACTGGGAATGGACGCAATTAGATGGCCAGGAAGGATATTTTCAGCAGCGTGATGAACGCAGCGCCAGCACAGACGGAGCATAATGACGCGCTGTCCTATGTGGTGACAGGCGCATCGCGCTCCATCAAGAGCTCGTTCGAAGAGCTGGCCAAGGGCAGTGTGGTTGAACTTGATCCGGAACTGATCGACGGGTCGTTTGTCTCCGATCGCATCGATGACGACGATCAGGCCTTTCAGGAACTGCTGGCCGCCATTGCGCAGAGGGGACAGGATTCGCCGGTTCTCGTTCGCCCGCATCCCTCGATATCCGGCCGTTATCAGATCGTCTTCGGTCATCGCCGGGTTAGGGCCGCACGGCATCTCGGCAAGTTTGTACGCGCCGTGGTCAAGCCGATGGCGGATCAGGATCACGTCATTGCGCAGGGGCAGGAAAACGCGGCGCGGCAAAACCTCTCCTTTATCGAGCGGACACTGTTTGCAAAGCGGCTTGGCGATCTTGGCTATGACCACGCCGTGGTCAAATCGGCGCTGGCGCTCGATCCGACCACCTTCTCCAAGATGCAGTCGGTTTCATCTAACATTCCAGAGACTATCGTTCTTGCCATTGGTTCGGCCAAGGCAACGGGGCGGGATCGCTGGTGGCAGCTTTCCAAATTTCTGGAACAGCCGGGCAATCAGGCGAGGGCGGCCGAGTTCATTCGCTCTGCGGATTTTGCTGTTGAGAACAGCGATGACCGGTTTGCGCGCCTGTTCGATTGCCTGAGCAATACAAAGCGGCCGGTGCCGAAAGCGGGCGCTTCAAGGACAAAGACCTGGGCGGCCAAGGATAAATCGCTCAACGCAGAGATCAAAGATACGGGAAAGAGCTTTACACTGGCATTGAAGGCCAAAAATGCTTCTCGTTTCGGTGCATATATTGCCGATAACCTTGACGAACTCTATCGAGCCTTCAGGGAATCGGAAACAGTAGGAAAAACAGGAGATTAACCGCACAAGAAAAAAGCCCACCTAAACATCTCTGTCTTGGAAGGCTTCTCTCATATCTCTAGCAGGATCGAGAATCGCATTTCCGGGAATCAGTGTCAAGCAGAATTGGCGTCGTTTGGGCGGATGGATTTCTTTTGCCTATTGAA